>JAYUZC010000001.1:0-19040 GCA_043752045.1 Bacteroidota bacterium
GGTCTTTCTGTTTTTGATATGCCTTCTTCGAGGTGGATCGGCTATTCAACCTTAGGTAGTACACAATTACCAAAAACCGATTACAAAAATGTTTTTTATGATTCAACGCGCAGTGTACTATGGCTATCATGCGGCGGACCCGGCATTATCAAAGCACAATTCAATGGGGACGCTCTTTCGTATTCACTAAAAGATATTAATTCCGGACTGCCTTCGAGCGATGCAAGCGGAAACAACTTTATTGTTACAGGGCAGGGGATTCTTGATAGTAAAGGTGATATGGCATTCGCGGTATGGGCATTCAATGGCGAGGCACTTTCAAAAACTTCCGACGGTAATTCATTTACCAATACGCAACTGAACACACCCGGCGGTTTATTCCGTCCGTATGGCACGATCGCGCAAGACCTTGATGGGTATTATTTCATTGGCACGATCGGAAACACAAGTCCGCCTCCGTATGGTGTGCTCTATGTTGCTCCTGATGGTACGACAGGGGCAATATCGGGTGGTACAAGCGGTACGATCTCAAACCCAAATGTGAATGCTCTCATTGTTGACCAAGATAATGGATTGTGGTGTGGTACAAGTGTTGGTATAGAGATCGTCAGCCATTTCCGTAGCGGAGCATCTGGTACGACAGAATTTCGAGCAAGGAAAGTCCCATTTCTTGACCAGCAGGTAGTAAAGTCTATCGCTGTTGATGGTGTAGGCAATAAATGGGTGGGGACGGAGAACGGTGTCTTTGTAGTCTCAGCAGATGGTGCTGATTCAATTGCGCATTATACGAAGTCAAATTCACCACTGCTCGATAATAGTATCTACACAATAGCAATTGACACTAAACATGGCGAGGTGTATATAGGTACGCTCAAAGGCATATCTCGCACAAGTTCGATCTTCAAACAGGGTGGTACTGATTATACAGGCATGTATGTGTATCCGAACCCTTTGATTCAATCAGAGTTTGACAAACCAACTATGACGATCACAGGTCTTGTCAATGGCTCTACGGTGAAGATATACACAATTTCGAGCAGATTAATAAAGACCATTGACGGCACCCTCCTTGGCTCTACCGTCACATGGGACGGTAAGGATGAAAATGGTAAAGACCTTGCAAGTGGTGTGTATCTGGTGAGCGCAACATCTGCTCTTGCCGAGGAATCCGGACAGACAAAATTCGTGTTAGTCCGCAAAAAGTAGAACCCTATGCCTAATTATGATTATCGTTGCACCTCATGCGGAAACGTTGAAGAAATATTTCAAAGCATGTCGGAAGCGTCATTAAGCACATGCCCCGCATGCGGCAAAGAAACCTTCGAGCGGATTGTTACCGGGGGTGCGGGAGTGCTCTATAAAGGGGAAGGATGGTACGTGACTGACTACTCGAAGAAATCGTCAGGCGGGAAAGAGGCAACTTCAACTCCGGTTGCTCCTACAACAGAGACAAAAGCATCTACTCCAAAGACTGATTGATCATTCTATCATTGGTAGTCCGTTATGACGGACTACCAATGATAAAGAATAGATCAATATACTTCTATCTGTTGTACCAAATGCCCTCCTCCGGTACTTGATATATCAAGCAGGTATGAACCGGCAGGAATTCCATTCAAAGGTACATCAAGCATTGACTTCCCACTCATAAACTCAGAGGGGGGAATACTTGAGACTTCTCTTCCAAGTATATCACGAACAACAACGGTTATCTTTGCTTCTTTTGTAAGTGTCAGATCAATTTTGATGTTACTTCCTATTCGAGCCGGCTGCGGATAGATGTTAGCAGTAAAGTCACTCATCGGAGATTCTTTTCTAACGCTTCCTTGTGACTGTGAAACAAACACATGAAAAGGATCACTTGATGCACGGATTGTATCAAGTGTTGGCAGCACCGCAGAGACACGAATATATGCCTGCTCGGTTTGCGGGCTTGGTACAAACCATGAATGTGTAGTCCCGGTCTTATTTTTGCTTACAATACCCCAGTTCTTTCCGCCGTTGGCAGAGTATTCTATATCAACCTTCTCGATGCCTATCTTTGACCATTCGATGATAAACGGCTTATTGATATATGCTGTATCATCGCCGTTAGGATGGATTACTCGAATATCAAAGTCCTTAGTGCGAATGACAAAGTTACCCGTTTGAACTATCACAGGTCCCCCCGGGGTAAGATCTGATACACGAATTTTACCGAGATTTGTGGTTGTGTTCGGGGCAGTCCAAAAAACGGGACTTTTCTTCGCGTTCGTGATCGTGGTGTATGTCACACCGCCATCAAGTGAGTATTCTATTTTCACAGAATCAATGCTTGTCTTATCAAATCCGATAACGATAAGGTCATCAGGGTTGTAGGAGATACCGTTGAGCGGCACTTCATTGAGTGCAAGTGCCTTAGGCGGAGCTTGCAGGGTATCAAAGTTCCCCTTGAGCCTTGCCGCTTGAATGACCTCAAATGCATTGTTCTTTGTCTTTTCAACAAAAGATGAAAGCTTCAAGTTAGGAAGTTTGTATCCAAAACTTGAGCTCTTCGAAATATCTTGTTGATAGGTTACGACAACTTTTGTGCCGATAGGTTTTCCAACAAGATCAACCGGTTTTCCTATTGTGGTGATATAACGCACCACATTATCATGGTCGGTCGGTCCCGGTGGTTTTTCGTCAGGGCATTGGGGGAAGAATACAGCATCTTCAGTTACTGCAAAATAGATAGTAAGTGGGTCAGGGATAGACTCAAGTGATGTTACTTCAACATTTGCAACAAGCCGCCAAAAATCCGCCTGACCGAGTTTATCAAGTGTTGCATTAACCAGACGAATCTTTACAGCAGGTGCTATCGCTAATCGTTCGGTGATGCGTGGGTCCCACTCTTGCCGCGGGCTTCCTGATCCGCCTTGCATGCCACTTGTGTGACGTTTGCCGGTAGAAGAAAAGATCGTATGGTCAACCGCTCCCATAAAGATTGTGTAAGGAGGTTGGTTGGTGCCGGTCAGTCGTGCATGTTCCTTGAAGGATTCCGGCGAGACCATTGGGTCAGCTACATTTGTGATATGGTGATTTAGAAAAACCACCTTTGCGCCGAGAGCTGATTCCATCGTCCCTTTGAACTGTGCATCCAGCGTATTACCCGATGGGCAAAGGTCATAGCTATTGGTGAATGTCTCAAAGAGAACGATACGTTCTTCTTGTGCAAATGTAAAGGATGCACTACAAAGAAGAAGTGTAATAAAAATACTACGTAGTGAACGCATATTAAACTCCAAATTATAACAACACAACAGGACTCTTATCCCTTAAGAGTGTATCTTAAGAAAAAGAAATAACAGGAGTTCGTTCCTACAGAGAAAGAACGATAAAATATTGGAATATAGCTAAAAGAGACAGAGCGGATTAATTTGCCATCAAAGCCGGCTTGCCGCTTGGGTATTCTAAGCCGAGATCACGGTAAATATCTGCAAGTGCGCGGGAGTTATAATCTTTTTTGGTAATGGTCTTTCCGGTGCGGGAGAGGCGGTTAAGTTCAGCTACTTTCTGTTCTTGCGCCTGTTCAAAGTTTGTGCTAAGGGCATTCTCTAATTTATCTTTCAATGATTCTCTCATATTTCTTTTTAATAATGAACGACATATATTTTTCTATAGCCCATATACAACACAGAGATCGGTTCTATTGTTTCTATCTCTTACTCAGCATCTTCTTCAATAACTTCTTCGCCCTCTTTCATAAGTCCGTAGCTACGCATCTTGGTATAGAGATGTGAACGCTGAATATCAAGTGCTTTCGCTGTGCGGCTTACATTCCAGTTATACTCTCGAAGTCGTTCGGTAATATATATCTTCTCTGCAAGTTCTTTGAAATCACGGAATGTACCTGCATTGAGTGCTTCTTGCAGCGGACTATTTGCCTGCGCGGCAAAGTATGCATCTGTTTCTGCCGCTTGCATACGGGCAATGTCGGTTGGCGTAAGTATGACGCTCTTGGCAAGATCATCAGAGCCACTCGTTGGTACTTGAGCTGTTGGTTGCTGAGTCATCATGCTGAACGCAACACCAAGTCGTTCTACATCGTCTTTTTGCACAACATCACTATGCGTAAGTATGACAATTCGTTCGATGATGTTCCGAAGCTCTCGTATGTTGCCTGAGTATGGCAACGCCATCATGAGTGCCATTGCTTGATCGTCGAACTTGATGGGTTTACGTTTTGAAACCCCCGCAAACTCTTCGGCAAATGCTCTCACAAGTATCGCAATGTCTTCACGTCGCTGGCGAAGCGGCGGAACGTGGATCGGGATCACATTCAAACGATGATAAAGATCCTCGCGAAAATGTCCCACACGTATTTCTTCAGGAAGATTTTTATTCGTCGCGGCAAGAACTCGGACATCAACTTTTATCGGCTTGCCTGTTGAGCTTCCGACACGTTCAATCCACCCCTCATCAATGACCTTAAGCACTTTTGCCTGTGCTTCAAGCGACATATCACCAATCTCATCCATGAAGAGCGTACCACCATCGGCTTGCTCGAACTTGCCGATACGCTGCCCAAGTGCTCCGGTGAATGAGCCCTTCTCATGTCCGAAGAGTTCGCTCTCGATCAAGTCTTTGGGGATAGCGGCGCAGTTTACTTCAATGAACGGTTTATCGCGACGACCGGAATTCTTGTGGATAGCTCGTGCGACAAGTTCTTTGCCCGAGCCGTTCTCGCCTGTGATAAGCACTCGTGCATCTGTCGGTGCAACACGCTCAATCATTTGTCTGATGCTGCGCATCGCGGCAGAATTGCCGAGCATTTGACCTGTACCGACAAGTTGATGACTTAATGTGCGGACTTGCGTTTCGAGATGTTTATTCTCTGTCTCAAGATGCTTCTTCTCAAGAGCATTACGTACAAGTAGCAATAGCCTCTCTCTATCGGGTGGCTTTTCAACGAAGTCAAACGCCCCAAGCTTTGTTGCTTCAACTGCCGTTTCGATATTCCCATGACCGGAGATCATGATCACAGGAATTTCTGTTTGAATCTCGCGAATGTGTTTAAGGGTTTCGAGGCCATCCCAGCCCTCCATCTTGACATCAAGGAGGATGCAATCAACTTCTTCATTCTGGATTATCTTAAATCCTTCCTGCCCTGACTTTGCAGTCACAACAGTATGCTTTTCAAGTTCAAATATCCATGCAAGCGTTTCGCGTATTGCTTCTTCGTCGTCAATGATAAGTATTCGAGACATAGCTAAGGTGAATTTATCTGACGATACAACTCACTTTGCTACTGTATAGTTTTGTGGTCAGTTCCTTTTATAAGGATTATCTGAGTATCGGCGCGCATCAGCATGGGCTCCGCCGCCGTCTTTCATCTGGAGGACACGGTTATACATCAGCATTGCATTCTTTCTGTCACCACGGGCATCGTAAGCCATCCCCATCATGAGTTCGGACTTGGTAACCCACCAGGTTGCTTCTTTTGGGGTAATTTTATGTGAAAGGAGATTTGAGTTGTAGAAATAGTACAAAGCTGAATCAAGATTCCCACCTTTTCGATTGAGGTATGCTAATCCTATAAAGTACATCGCTTCTCGTGCTTGCTTTATCGTATATCCTTCCTTCTTGGCTCGAGACCTTGCAAGCATGACGCGATAGGTGGAATCATATGCGTTAATCATTCCTAAGCTATACTGATTGAACCCAAGATAGTGAAGGAAGTTCGAGTTGTTCGGGTACGTCGTCGCAAGTTCTTTCGAGTACGGATATGATGCTTGATAGTTCTTTTCATAAAGATAAAATATCTTCATGAGTTCATACTTTGCTTCGGTTCTGGAGTACGTTGCTTTCTGCCCGGCAAGCTCGAGCATCTGTAAGCCTGCACGTCTATTGCCTCCTGCAAACATTCCGATGATAGGGGCAAGTGAAGGGTTATCTTCCTTAACCATCTCTACATAAAAGTTATACAACCCTCTTCCGAATAGCACATCCCCATTCGAAGGTATTCTCTCTTCGAGTATATTTAAATACTTGATTCCTTCTTTCGCGTCACCGAGAAGGATACCGATCGCATCTTGCCAGTTCGGTCGGATAGCGAAAATTCGCGCTCGCATTCCAAGTGCACCGCCTTTATAAAATAATCCGGCAAGGTCATACTCATTCTCTTCAAGGCGTTTTTCTGCCTTCTCAATTGCGAGGTTAAGCTGTTTACGGTATGCTTCGTCGTAGCCGGTGTTATCCGTGTTCGTGATAGCACGCCAAAAATTTACCATGGCTTTGAAGAAATAACCGGAAGGATGCTCGGGGTCTGCTGCGATAACCGCATCAAATGTTCTATCAGCAGCTGCATAATCCATGTTGTAGGTGCTCTCCATGCCTTGCTTTATCAAGGACTCAATAGGACCTGATTGTAATGCCCATTGTGCTGATGCAGTTGAGCAGCACAAAATTAATAATAATATATATGAATAGTGTTTCATTGAACCTGTCATTAATTGTCGTCTCTGGGGAGTATATGCAAAGGTCGTACCAATTGTTACTCTACTACAACAGGTTTAAACCCTCTTTCAGTGCTCTCAAGTTGGACAAGGGGAGAAATAGGGTCATGCTCAAGGAAAAGCTGCCATTTCTCCTCGTACATTCTGGGGATGTTCGTTTTCTTCTCTTCGAGAGTAGTCAGGGGGAAATTATCATATCCCATGATGTAAGGGATATTGATATGAGCTTTCGTCGGGAAAAGATCAGCCGAGAAAAACACATGGTTCGTGCCATCGGTGATACGCGGCAGTTGTTGTGCTTTCGTATGACCATTAAAGATATGCAGATGGATGCCGGGAAATAATTCGCCTTCACCCTCGACCTCTTCCAACATACCATTGGCGGCAAGCGGCTCCCAATCATGTTTTAAGTAACTTGCCCTATCCTTTTCGGTTGGGTTTCTTGCCCAAGCCAGATTTTCCTTTTGTACGTAGTGTTTTGCATTCGGGAATGTAGGGGCAAGTTTGCCATCAGAGGTTTGCATTACAGAACCACCGCAATGATCGAAATGAAGATGCGTTTGAATCACATCGGTGATGTCTTCTGGTCGCAATCCAATATTTGCTAACGAACCGAGGAGGGTAAATTCGGTATTATCAAGTTTGTATATCTTCTTCGCTTTATCATCGTACTTCTCGCCCATGCCGGTATCAATTAAGATATTCTTTCCATTACCTTGCACAAGGAGCACTCGAAGTGCCATCGGGATGCGGTTTTCGTCGTCCGGTGGATTCGTCCGACTCCAAAGATTCTTCGGTACGACACCAAACATTGCGCCGCCATCAAGGGCGAAGCGACCTGTTTCGATAGAGGTAAGGGTATAATGTCCAATTTGTATCTTCATGCTAGGAAAGCTATAAATCAAAAGCGGCTCGTGAGAGCCGCTTTCTAAAAACAATAATTATCTCTTACGATTCGGATCAACATCATCAAGCCATGCGACCTTTGCCTCAAGCTGCTCTTTTGGCTCAACCCAGTTCGGGTCAGGCAAGCAGCAATCTACCGGACATACAGCAGCGCACTGCGGCTCATCATGGAAGCCGACACACTCTGTACATTTATCAGGTACGATGTAGAAATAATCGTTCGAGTGAAAACCAACAGCACCCGATGGGCTTGGGTCTGCAGGACCGTAGCTTTGACCTGCTAATGCCCAGTTCGCTCCGCCTTCATAGATTGCGGTGTTCGGACACTCCGGCTCGCATGCACCACAATTAATGCATTCGGTTGTGATTAAAATTGCCATAAAAAACTTCTCCTTAAATAATAAAATCGTTGCGAAATAAACACGTTCACCATTCGGCTTAGTTCATAATAAATGAATTGCTTATAAAGACTGATTCTTAATGACTATGAATTTCGATAAGAGGAAAATATTCGTCTGCTACTGCGTAGTTTGCATTTTGTGATTGCATTGTTAAAGCACCATCAAGGCAATGCTCTAATTCACTTCGGAGTTTTTCAAGATTGATCCCGAAATAATCTGGCGCGTACTGTCGAAGTTTATCAAGCGACTTGGTGTACTGACTTATCGCACCTGTTGTGTTGCCGTTTGTCAAATGATAAGAGCCGACTGCCGCTTGTATCATCCCTTGCAAGAACAGTCGTCGCTCGCTTCTCTCAACTTGCCAAAGTTCTTCCCATTCATCGTGACAATCAAAGAACTCTTTATTGTTGAATAGCTCAACTCCATGTGCAAATTGCTCTTCGAATGTCATGACTTGTGAAGTAGTATTAAAGCGGATTGGCTTCTATATACCGCTCTGCATCAATTGCGGCTGTGCAGCCACTTCCGGCTGCTGTTACTGCCTGGCGATAGACATGGTCTTGGCAATCACCGCATGCGAATACGCCGTCGATATTCGTATAACTTGATTTACCAACAGTCTCGATGTAGCCGACATCGTTCATCGTTATCATACCTTTGAATATCTTGGTGTTTGGCTCATGTCCGATCGCGACGAAAATACCGTTGGTAGCAACATCAGTAACTTCACTGGTGAGAGTGTTCTTTACTTTTGCACCTGTGACGCTCTTGCGACCTAAGTCATCAGTTGCACCGAGCACATCAACGATCTCCGCATTGAGCATCCACTTTATCTTCTCGTTGGCATGCGCTCGTTCGAGCATGATCTTCGATGCACGGAATTCCTCGCGGCGATGCACAATAGTTACGGTCTTGCAGAAGCGCGTAAGGTAAATTGCTTCTTCCATTGCAGTATCTCCGCCACCGACGATGAGTACATCCTGATTGCGGAAGAAAAATCCGTCGCATGTAGCGCAGGCAGATACACCGTAGCCCATATAGACCATTTCGGATTCTACACCGAGTAGCTTTGCTTTCGCGCCTGTTGCGATGATGACGGATTCGCTTTCATACATCGTCTCACCGACCCATACTTTAAAGGGGCGAGCGGAGAGATCAACTTGTGAGACATACTCGAAGCGACAATCGGCACCGAAACGCTGGGCCTGTTTACGCATGACGTTCATGAGTTCAGGTCCCTGAATGCCGTGCTCGAAGCCGGGGAAGTTCTCGACTTCTGTCGTGATAGTAAGTTGCCCGCCCGGCTGATCGCCCTCGAAGACAATTGGCTTGAGGTTAGCGCGAGCTGAATAAAGTGCGGCGGTAAGCCCTGCAGGTCCTGATCCTATAATGATTACTTTTTCCATACTTGTATATTACTTCAACATTCTCGCGTTCCGTTTTAGCCCTGCGAGCTTTGTCCGTTTTACGGGCGACTTCCGAAAACGTTTTGCGAACTCCTCTTGCTCCATTGATTCTATGTTTTCTTTTGTCAAGTGCAAGTTTTCTTGACGTGGCTCAAACTCCTTCATTGGTGTTGGTTCGCTAAAGCTGTTCCAAGGACATACATCTTGACAAATATCACAGCCATAAAGCCAACCGTCCATATTTGAAGCAAGCTCCGGTGGTATTTCGTTATCTGGCTTGAGTTCTATAGTAAGATATGAGATGCACTTTGTCGCATCAACGAGATACGGTGCGGCGATTGCATCGGTCGGACATGCCTCGATGCATGCATTGCACGTACCGCACATATCTTCAGCAGGTGTATCAGGGATGAGTTCGAGGTTTAGGATTATCTCCGAGAGAAATACCCACGAGCCGACCTCGCGGGTAATAACATTCGTATGTTTTCCTATCCAACCAATACCGGCTCGCTCTGCGACAACCTTATCCATCATCGGACCTGTATCGCAGTAATATCTACCTTCGGCTTCGGGTGCAATTTCTTTTATCTTGACAAGAAGTTTTTCCAGCTTCTCCCATATCACCTCATGATAATCATCACCCCATGCATATCGGGATGTTTTATTTTTCTCCGGGGTAGCTGTTGGAGTATAATAGTTGAGTGCAAGGGAAAGAATGCTCTTGGCAGATGGCATGATGAGCTTGGGGTCGTGGCGTTTGTCATGGTTACGCTCCATGTATGCCATCATGCCGTGCATTCCACGTTTTACCCACTCATCGAGGTGTTTTGCGGCTTGATCAAACGGTTCGGGAGAGGTAACGCCGACCTTCGTAAACCCTGCCTCGAGAGCAAGTCCTTTGATGCGGGATGTGAGGGTTTGCGCTGTCATTAGAGGTACCGAACAGCACCCAATAGCAGAGTCATTCCGCTTTACGGGAACAGGATAGCCCAAGAAGCCGTTTTCCTCGTTCCTCTGATAAAGGGGGCCTATAGCTCAGTTGGTTAGAGCGTCCGCCTGATAAGCGGGAGGTCAGTGGTTCAACTCCACTTAGGCCCACGAAAAAGAAATAATTAGGAATTTGAAATTTCAAATTACGAATTGGTGTTAAGTGCATTCGTAATTGAACTGGGCCCTTAGCTCATCTGGTAGAGCGACTGATTTGCATTCAGTAGGTAAGGAGTTCGACTCTCCTAGGGTCCACTAAAGACGCGGCGATAAGCCGCGTTTTGCATTTTTATACTCCAATCTGTGTTCACCATACTATGAAACTGCATCTATATGTAATAGTATTTTTAGGACTTGCAACATTCCTCGGTTGCTCTGATGACATAGTTGATACCACAAAAGGGAAAGGCATTGAGTTGACTCTCAAGAACTTTACCCCGTCGCGTTCTGGCGAGACCTATGCTCTGTGGTTCGCATTTCCAAAGTCATCTATTGTTCCAAAAGGAGCACAGCCGCAGCATGGTACACTCGTTTTTAAGCTTGTCTCTACTTTTGATGTTGATGCTTCAGGTAATATCATCGGTCTTGATACAACGAACCTTGAGACAAAGCTCGGAAAAGATTTGGCATTGGTAGTACATGCACAAGTATCGGTTGAGCAGGTCGGCGCAGTAGTTGATTCACCGCGGGTACCTTTCACCCTTGGCGAAATTACGGGATCTGCATCAACAGGCAAGGCAACTCTCAGAACAGCGCATCCTGAAGCAATAGGATTTGACTTCTTGGGAGTAACAGCTAAAGCAACATTCGCCTCACCAAACTATGCGCCGAATGATTACAAAGGTGAACTCTATTTAATGAATGCAACGAGTGCAACATCAATCAGCAACGGGCTTGATAAACTCCCGCCACTCCCCACTACATGGAAGTATGCAATGTGGGCAGTAGATTCATCAACCGAATCGCATCCGCCGTTCAATATCTTTTACGGGTACTTTTTAGTGCCTAACGGAAATGATTCAAATCCGAATGATAACCGATTTGCGTATCCTGGTGGAAGATATCCCGCTGATACAACTCAACTTGTAAAGGATTTGGTAAACGGTAGCCAGATTAATGTATATGTCTCACTTGAGCCGAACTTCGGGACAGTTCGTCCTACAGTACCCTTTGGTGCGGTTATAGTTCACGGTCTCGTGCCTACTGGGATTGGGGCGTACATTCCGTTCGCCATCCCAAATGTTGCAGCAAAACTCCCTAGCGTAGAACTCATACTTAATCGCTAATGCTACCCCAGAGAATACTCTATATTCTTGTCTTTGCATTCGCACTATCATCTTGTGATAGCTCGACTGACGAACCCATAGCAAAGAATGGCTATCCCGGGAAAGTTGCTGTTATCATCGAAAACAATTGTATGGGCGGAAGCTGTCACTCGGCTTCAACGAAAGAGAATGGCGGACTTGACCTCTCAAATTGGGATGCGATGATGCGAGGGGATTCGCTCGTCAATGATGTTATTCCATTCAATGCACGTTTAAGTTATCTCTTCCAACATATCAATACAAATCGCGACCGTGGCGAGAAGGCATTGCCGCGTATGCCGCTTGCTCGTGATCCACTATCTGACGATGATCAGAAAACCATCTATGACTGGATCAATGACGGAGCCAAGTCAAGCGACGGGCGAATTGCCTATGCAAATGTAACAAAGAAGCTATTCGTACCAAATCAAGGTGAGGATGTTTTATCTGTCATTGACGGGGAAACCAATCGCCTTATCCGAGCAGTTCAGTTTGAATCAGGTTCCGAGCCGGCAGCAGTAGCAACTGACCCCGTGAAAGAATATCTCTTCCTTGGTTTGCAAGATAATAGTGGTACAGTAAAGAAGATTCGCATCTCTGATTATTCGGTAACAGCGGAGTTCACATCCGGACTAGCTCCAAAATCACTAATCATCACACCTGACGCGAAGAAGGGATATATCTCAAGTTATCCATCGGCATTTAAGAATCGTATTGGTGTCTTTGATCCTCTCACGATGAAGATGACTAAGACCATTGAGACGAAGTTAATACGTTCTTCACTGGGGATGATATGTTCAAAGGACGGAAAGTATCTTTATGTAACTGGGTATGAATCAGATAACGTGCTTATCATTGACACACAGTCTGATACGGTTGTTGCAAATATGCGTCTTAGTGAATCAGTGCCCGTAGCACCTGATGATACATATTACCCGATCTACTCACCTGCATCGCTTGCACTTTCACATGACCAAAAGTATCTTTTCGTAACCTCGACGAATACACAGCGTGTCTATGTCTTTGATCTTGAAACAAGAACTGTTAAACAATTTATTTCTGTCGAGGTATTCCCACGCGGGATAATGGCTGCTCCGGGTACAAATGAACTCTGGGTAGCAAATGCAGGGTCCAATGACATTTCGATCATTGACATGACCTCGCTTGAGGTAACCACTATTATCGAGACGGTCGGTAATGAACCTGCTTCGATCGAGTTCTCATCTGATGGCTCACTTGCCTATGTTGCATGTCTTTCAAAGAGCGCAACATCAGGTCATCATAGCGGTGGCAACCAGCCATCATCGGTCTTCGTCTTTGACCGTGCAACCCGTAAGATCATCAAAGAAATTGAAATGCCCATCTTCTCGGCAGGGATTGTAAGAGGATATTAATTTTATTTCTTCCCGAGTCGGACAAATATCCTTGTGTATTTATCTGTGTAGGAAATTTCATGTGTGCCGTCCTCGGTTTCCCATCTGCGGTGCGAAACGGATTGGTCTTGCGATGGTACCCCGCGACCAAAAAACTTCTCAAAGTATTCAAGCAGCGTCTTTCGCACTTCAAAGAAACCACCACCGTTAAGAGGATGATAGTTCACGACGACGGTTCGTACTTTACTCCGAAGAATCTCAACTCGGATATAAGCCGGCTCACCGAAGACTCGGATGGAATCGGATTCAATAAGCGTAAGTGAATCAAGTTTGTTCGTTGTGCGTCGCTTGGCGATCTGCTTCATGATGATGTCAACCGAATCCTGCGTCATTGCAATATGTATCCCTGCAAGGGAAGGTCGCGGGGGGATATACAATCTGCTCTTCTTTGATGAAGCAGAAACTTCGAATGAGATAGCGCAAACTACAAGTACTATGATGAACAGACGTATTACCAATCCTGTACTACTTTCTGGAGCGATGTATTACGAAGTGCAACATACTCTACCCCGTTTCCTTTTGCTTGCCAGCCGAGACGGCCCACTCTGTCATAGAGTGCGGAATGTTTTCCGTTGGCAACGACTGTCATTTTTCCCCCGTCATCCATCGTAATATATGCAATGCGTTTTTCGTCAGGTGACCATGACAGATCAACATACTCTCCGACCTTACCGATGGATTTTCCGTCGAGATATAATTCGTAGTGTTCACCCTGAGATGCAGTGTAGGCAATGCGTTTACCGCTTGGGCTTAAGAACAATTTGCCGACGCTGCGATACGGACCGGCAATCACTTTCCCGTCACGGACTACCACTCCTTTTTTGTCATCACGTTTTGGTTTACCAAACTCATTTGGGTCGCTTGCCAAATATGCAATAGTGGTACCCGAGGTATCCATTGCGATATTCGTTATCCATTTATAGAGTGGCTGCTTTTTGTTCTTGAAGATGATATAGGAACGTGCCGTATCAGAGCTGGTACCTTTGTAGTTAGTTTTGAAAAGCTCGGCAACGTTGCGGAAGCCAATGTTATAATCTCTGCCATCGAGTATCGAACCAAACATTTTGATATCCGGTGTGAATGATAACACTGTTGGGTCATCACTCGGTAAGTATGGATTCGATGTACGGCGTTCGTAAAGAAATTGTTTTCCTGCTGACGAGATAAGATTCTCCTTTGCTTTTTCGCTGGCGCGGTACGCCCATTTCGTGCCTGTCGTATCATAGCTGAACATACGTGGCGAGGGTTCGCCATGCGCAATGACCTTTCCGTTTTCAACAATAAGATCTTTCTCGCCTTGTTGATTGACGTTGTTCGCTGCTTGTAGTGTTGCTATCCACTTATTAAACTTGGGGAAGAATTGCAATGAGTTATAATCGGCAGTGAACTTGCCGTGCAATCTCAGACCTTCATTAGAATGCTCATAGAGATGCGTTGTCGTGGTGTTAAATCCCTGTGCGTCGTAACTGCGTTCAAGTCCCATCCAGACGAACGTTTTGCCATCGGGAGAAAATTGCGCCGTCGCAACAGGAATCTCGTTGAACTCCAACTCTTCACGTTTACCATCGATGATGATGTTCTGCATCTGAGCAAATTTATCAACGGCAAACCAGTACTTGCCATCAGGGGTAGCGTCGAAATGAACAATGGTCCGAGCCGCATCGAACTCGTAGATCTTCGTCTGCTTGGTCTTTGCTTCTTTGTATTGTGCATTCGCCGTGAATGCGAAGAGAGTTGCTATGATGAGGACGTATCTCATATTTTCATCCGAAGTCGTTTTATCTCACCTTCCAAGCTGCCGGAAATGAACGTAAGTTCTCGGGCAAGCTCTTTGGTGATGAGTCGTCTATCATATCGTTCGAGTATCTCTTTTGTTACGGAGGTGCTTAATTCCCAGTTCTTCCATTTTGCATAGAGGTCGAGGATGGCGCGCTTAGTCTCTTCGACATCATCGGGCTCGACAATAACGGCATTGCCATACTCTTTCAAGAGCCGTGCGGCATGGCTACCAGACGGTACTAAACCCAAGATCGGCTTACGCATCCCGAAGTATTCGTACATCTTGCCAGGCGCTGACATATCATCGGACATTGTCATCCAGAGTACATCGCTTGCCATCGCATGTGCTACTGCTTCGGTATGCTGTTGATAACCATGCTCGGTAACGATGCGCTCTAAGCCAAGTTTCTTTGTCAACTTCTTATATTCGTCCTGCAAGATACCGACAAATGAAAGCTCAAGCTGTGTGCCAAGTTCTTTGTTCTCCGCTATAGCAGCGGCGGCGGCTTGCAACATCACCTTCGGGCTTCTGCCTACATAAAATGCGCCGCTGTAGGTAATGCGGAAGGTATCTTCACGCTCCAAGAGCGATGCTCTCTCTTTTGCTTTAATAATATCATCAGGGTCGTATCCGTGAGAAAGGATATGGACATCATTCCAGTCAAGGAAGTCATAGTTCTGCAAAAGGACTTCCTTCATGCGGCGGTTGGCGACCGTGATCGAGTCGCTTGCTCGGAGACATTCATATTCCATCTTCTTCGCTTTGGCGCGATGGAACGGCGTTGCATAAAAATTTAGGACGGGGTTCGCAACCCATGCGTCGCGGTAATCCATTACGTAAGGGACCTGATACTTTTCCTTCAACTCGCGGGCTATCAGGAAATCAGTATATGGCGGAGCGGTCGAGAAGATAGCATCTATCTTATGGTTGGCAAAAATCTCCTCCGCCTTTTTCATCGCAAATTCTTTCCACTTGATGCGCGAATCCGGCTGGCGGATGGTCTGCACAAGTTTCGAGCGTAGCTGCTGCCAGCTTTGGCGGGGCAGTTTCAGGACGTTACCGTCCTTCTTCGCCGCTTTGCCAATGGTCGGGTCACCATCTGTTCTATAGATAGTCAGCTTCCCGGCTTCTTCGAGGGGGCGGAGTTCATCCAATAGCGACTCGTCGAACGCATAGTACGGCGTATCGGCAGTCGTGGTCAGGACAATAGGATTCCAGCCGAACAAGGGGAGGTACTTTACGAACTTCAGCGTCCGCTGAACCCCGGAAAGCCCCATCGGAGGGAAGTAATATGCTATGACAAGTACAGTGTTTTGCAGAAGGTTACTTTGTTTGGTATGGATGACAACGCCAGTCGTGCAAAAATACGACGGAACGAGGGAGGAAAATGGGGAAGTAGAAATTACTCAACATCACCTCGTAACGGCTTTACTTATCAACGGACTAATTGTGCACCACACTGGGGTCGGGGTTCGGGGGTGCTTTAAATTTACACATGTGAATAGTGGCCGTGTGGAAGTTTGGTGGTATGGACGTATGGTTTTTAGGTTGTCATTGCGAGGAGCGACCAACGGGAGCGGTCCCGAGGAATCGAGGGAAGCAATCTAAAATCTCTCGGAAATAGGGAAATGCCCAAACTTTCCCTTACAAAAATAACACATGAAACCTCGTTTTGCAAGATGCTCAGAAAAGATTGTCCCCAATACATTGAAAACAAACAAGATAATCTTTGGACAACTCAATTATCCACGTTTTTAGCCCAATTTCGCCATTTCCGATAGGCACCTATCGTAGGGGCATGCCGCGCATGCCCTCTTAACTATTTAACAACCTGCACAACAGTTGTCTCTGATATACCTTCAGTTGATACAGTTATGTAGTATGTACCTTCAGACAACTCACTGACATCAAGAGCAACTTCATTACTCCCTTGCAGTACATTCGCCTGATGCACTTCTCGCATTTGTTTTCCATTAATATCTGTAATGCTTATTGAAACATCCGAAGAAATTGCAGGAAGAACATAGCGAAGCGTTACGCTTTTTGAAGCAGGGTTCGGATATGTTGATAGAGACAGTGAATGAAGAGAAGATATCTTCTCATCTACACTTTCGGGTGTAGTTAATTCGGCTATCCAAAAGTCACTATTACTTGTAATACCATGTCGTCCTGATACGTCTCCATTTTGAGATTTAGTACGACCCCCTAAGAATATACTACCATCATTATTTTGTATGACACCAAATGTACCATCAATATCTGAACCTCCAAAGCACTTATGCCATAAGTTCTTTCCGTCGGAAGTCAATTTAGCTATTAAAATATCCGTTATACCATGATTATCTGTAATGATGCTATCATCTGAGTTGGTAGCTCCGCAGACTAGATATGTCCCATCGAAAGATTTAGTTATTGCTACAGCGCCTTCATCCTTATTACCCGATATAAGACTTTGCCAAATTGTAGATCCATTATTGTCAATATTAAGTACCCAAAAATCGTAGTCTCTAGTATTTAACTTACTAAAACCATTGGAAGCCCCTGTTAAGATATATCCACTATCATTTGCTAAAATTATATTTTGCAAATAATCACTGCTATCAGTCCCAATGCACTTTTGCCATAATATATCCCCTTGCGAGGAAAGCTTTACCAACCACCCATCTTGATATCCAAGACCACCATGGATACCAGAGACATCGCCGTCTTTAGAGTCGGTACTACCAACGAAAAAGAATGAGCTGTCTGGTAGCTGTACTATAGACCGTGCTGATTCTCTACCGCTTCCGCCGATAGTCTTCTGCCATTCAATCTCACCTTTATTAGTCAATTTGACGACCCAAGCGTCAGGCGATGTTGTGCTATTCTCATGAAAACCCGAAACATCACCGTCATTTGAATATGTCTCTCCAGCGATGGCATATCCTCCCTCTAATGTTTGGATGATTGAGTAAGCATAATCAAGGAATGTTCCACCAAGACACTTCTGCCAAACGATATCGCCCGAAGGGTTGAGTTTTACTATCCACATGTCAAACCTGCCATGATTACCGGAAACATCACCACTATCAGACCGAGTATATCCAGCAAAGGCATATCCACCATCAGAAGTTTGAACTACTGAATATGCTGCATCATCGTCATTTCCACCGAGACATTTTTGCCATTCTATGTTTCCAAATGATGAAAGCTTAACCACCCAAGCATCAGAATTTCCACCAGGATGATTGCCATGTACATCACCATCATAGGACATGGTTGAGCCTGCCAAGATATAGCCGCCATCAGAAGTTTTGATCATCGAATGACCATAGTCATCTCTAATTCCTCCCAAGCATTTCTGCCATTTGACCGAAGGGGCTTGAGCAAACAGCGATGGTGCTGTTATGAGAATAAATGCAAGCAAAGTATAAGTTATCTTCATCATGTTTGCAGAACCTATGCGTAGTATTATCAATTTCTAATAACCTGAATATGCGAATATTGTTACATCATAATGATAAGACATGGTAAATCACGTCTTCTCGGAACATCCCCTCTCACAATACCGTTGAACTATGGAGTAACACATTGCTCCCGAACCCGTAGGATTATTGATGCCCCAAGAGTTTTATCAGGAATTGCTCGTTCGTTTGGCAAAGCTTCGCTCCAAGAGTGAACGTCTTGCGCTATCTGTTGGTCTTTTTCGTGGGCTTGCGGTCTCGCTTCTTGTTATCCTCGCTGCTCTTGCGCTTGAAGCTATCTTCCATTTCAGTATTACGGGGCGCACTATTCTTTTCTGGTCAACGCTCGGCGTAGCCCTTGCCGCTCCGGCGTTTCTTGTCTTCCGACCTGTATCACAAAAGCTCGGTTTGCAGCCGCGAGTATCCGATGATACGCTTGCTTCACGTATCGGCAAACATTTTACTGAGGTCGAGGATAAACTCCTGAACGTCTTTCAGCTTTCGCGCGAACTTGCAAGTGCAGGCACAAGCTCGTCGCGTTTTGCCGAAGCTGCATTTGTCGGTACATATAGTTCGGTGCGCAATCTTGACTTCAATCAGATACTCGACGAGAAGCCGCTTCGTCGAACGATGATATTTTTCTTTTCGAGTTTACTTATCGGAGCAGGCGTATTCTTCGGTTTCCGTGGCGATCTTTATGGCGCAGGTGAGCGGCTCGTAAACTACAATACATTCTACCAAAAGCCCGCACCGTTTGTTTTCGATGTAAAGCCCGGTAGTACGAAAGTTCTTCGCGGCGAATCAATAAAACTTCTCATCACGACAAGCGGCGAACAACTCCAAAAGCTGAATCTCCATCTGCGTGAAGAAGGCGCGAAAGAGTTTGATAAGTTAGAACTCACGG
>JAYUZC010000002.1:0-3242 GCA_043752045.1 Bacteroidota bacterium
TCAACGACTCGACATTCATAAGCGATACGGCAGTATCCGATGCGAGTGGCTTTTATTACTTCAACGATGTACCCGCCGGGCATTACAGAGTATCGGAAGTGGTACAGCCGAATTGGGTTTCGCCTCCGGACGCAGACAGTTATATCGTTGAGTTAGGCATGCATCAAGTATATGAACAGGATTTTCTGAACTGTAATAAGGATTCGTCTTTCGTTGGTGCTACAGGCGGTGACAGCATTAAGACCGATAAAGAAACTCCACGTCCTGACCATGTTCAGACTTACGCTCTTCATCTTACGAACGCTAATAAGATGGAAACATCAATAGATAGAGTCATAGTTGGGGTGGATGGTAAAGCAACTATTCTTGCTGTTGGTCCTTCTCAGGATAGTCAAAAGACAACAATTTCATTAGCAAGAGAACGCACCGGACGATCATACGTATTCCAGCGCGCTCAAGACGATATAATTAGGGTTGGTACTGGTGAAAGATTCCGACCGATCTATCTAACAGTTGCAGGAATTGTCGGAGGCCAAACAACGCTGCACTATACTACACTTGATGCGAATGACAATATATTGACGGCTGACTCAGTAACGCTTACTGATCCATTAACAATTGTTCGTAAGCAAGATCCACCAAGCAGGATGAAGACATCGTATTTACTACCGCCATTTCCAAATCCTGCGGCTACAAGTACATCATTCCAAATACATCTTGATGAATCGGATGTCATTACTCTGACTGTCGTTGATGCACTTGGAAAAGAAGTTGGTCGTCTGATTACCAATGAAAGACTAAATAATGGGGATCACATATTTATGTTCTCTACAGCTGAACTAAGTTCGGGAATGTACTACGTAACACTAAGTACATTGTCGGGTAGAGACATTAAATCATTCAACGTAGTAAGGTGACTTCTGAAGTGGTGAAAGTCATGCACTAGCTATATAATTTGATGCTGAAATAAACCGTAACTTTTGTCACGGTTTATTGTGACTTTAGATACTACTTTTTGGTGCCTCAACAAAGCATGTTTGTGGCAAGATAACAATCATGATACCGTAATTACGCTAAATCCGGTTATCGCACTTTTGCATTTTCTATTACGTACATTTCTAATCACATGAGACATTTCCTATTATCACTTCTTTTGGCAGCATTCTTTGCAATACCTCTTTCAGTTGCGACTGCCCAAGTGCCGCGTACATTCACGTATCAAGGCGTTGTGATCGATGCATCGGGTAATTTTATAGCCGATGGTCCGCATGACCTCAAGATCCGTATCTATGACGATGCAGCCGCGACAACACCGATCTACACGGAAGATCAAACCGGAGTCGTTTTTGTCAAAGGTATTTTTAATGTTGTAGTCGGCTCAAAAACAGCAATTCCTGCTTCACTTGGCTTTGATAAAGGATATTTCCTCGGGGTTAGCGTTGACGGGGGTCTGGAAATGACTCCTCGCACAGCAATATCACCGGCTCCGTATTCGATATTCGCGCAATCTTCAGGTGGACTTGTCCCAGGTGCATTCGGAGCTGTGACCTCGTTAAACGGATTAAGCGGCAACCTCACGTTCGAAGCGGGAGCCGGATTGTCGATCACCAATTCTGGATCAACAATTACAATCAATGCAGCGAATGGCACAGGGATCGGCACGGAGCCAACGACGATCTACGGCAAGATCGTTGACGAGACAGGCGCACCAGTTGTTGGTGCTACCGTTTCAGCAGGAACTTCCGCGACGTTGACAAATACAAAGGGTCTCTATATTTTGAAGAATGTAAGTGTTCCCAAAGGCAGAGCTATTGTTATTGCGAAGAAGACGGGATACTTCAACGGAGCAAAAGCTGTTACTCCAAGTTCTGACGGGACGTCGAGGATCGAGCTCTCGATGATGAGTAATGCCACAACGGCAACGATAGCGTCTGCTGCGACCGGTGGCACAGTAAATATAACCGGCGGCGGTTCGATCGTGTTTGCCGGAGGAAGTTTTACTACTGCCGGTGGTGGGCCCTATAGCGGACAGGTAAAAGTATCGGCACGATATCTTGACCCTAAAAACATATCTTTCTTCGATTATTTCCCCGGTGACGATTTGGCGCAGAATGCGAGTGGAAATACTGTCTCCCTCATTTCCGGCGGTGCCCTTCGAGTTGAAATAAAAGATGCAAACGGGAATCAACTCAAGTTAGATGCGTCAAAGCCGGCAAAGCTTTCTTTTCCGAAACCAATTGATACAAAAGCTCCGACCACGATGCCGTTGTGGTACTTTGATGAGTCACTCGGTATGTGGAAAGAAGAGGGCACAACTACACTTACAGGTGGGGTGTACTCCGGGAATGTTACACATTTCACAACTTGGAATCTCGATTATACTCAAGGTGCTTTTGGTACCCTCTCTTTTCGAGTGGTGTGTGGTGGTGTACCGATCAGTGGTGTGGTGGTGTCTCTCGTAGGTAATGATGCCTCAGGCCCTTATTTCATACATCCTGGTGTTATAACAGGACCTGACGGGAATACTACGATCTTACGTTACCCTGCAAACCGACCAACACAAATTGATATTATCAGTGCAAAGAATAACGGGTTATACTTTACTAATACTCCAGTAAGCGTAACGTTAACCAATGGTCAGAATCTTAATCTCGGTGATATTTCACTAAGCTCTTCTTGTCCAGCTGCACTTATCGGTTCACTTGAGTGCAATGGTACAAAAGTTGAGGGTCTCGTTATGGTGACAAGTGGCACTAATACTGCTTACACATATACAACAACAGGGGACTTTGCTTTGCAGACGCCTTATGGAATCCAACTCAATGTAGATGCAATTAGTCCAAATGGTGACCCGGCAAATACGTTGGTAGTCCCTGCGCTTACTTCCGGCCAACAGAAGAATATCGGGAATGTATCATTGTGTGGATCGAGTACGACAAATTATACAGAAATCACTCCCACACAATATCCTTCGGCAATAGCACTTTCACTCGATGGTTCACGTCTTGGGATAGGTGGTCAGACGAATTTAAAGGTGTATGACGCTGCAACCGGTAACGTGATTAGTTCAGCGACACTACCGGATAGTAGTTTCATCTCCAATTTACAGTTTAGCATTGATGGCTCAAAGCTACTCGTATCAATCCAAGATTTTGTTATTGGCTCATCCGTAAAGGTTTATAATGTTTCTACTGCAACGGCGACACTTATCACTTCTATCGCGGGTGTTACAGGAGCAAAGC
>JAYUZC010000003.1:0-3233 GCA_043752045.1 Bacteroidota bacterium
CTTCCCGCTCAATAATGTATTTAACGGAAAATTTTGGGCTGGCACATCGCTCTTTAAGTTATTTGCACCTGGGTATAACCAACAAGGATTTAGTGTACTGCCGTTACGGTTTGGATATAGGGAGTATCTCTTCGCTGAAGATCTGACCATCGAGCCACAGATAGAACTAAGTTATTACCCTTCACAAATGGCAAACATCTCAACGAAGCTAAAGCTGAACATGTTTAATGGTTTTACAGTGGGGTTGACTGTTGGATATGTATCCGGATCACCCGGTGCGTTTTTACCTACTACATTTGAATCCATTAACAGAAATCATGCAACATCGCTATCCGAATTTAACACATTCTATTTTGGCTTTACTATAGGAATCTTCGATCGTTACTTCACACCCGAACGAGTAAAAGAAATGGAAGCGTGGCCGCAATGAAGAAGCTCTTCATTATTTCGCTCATATTTCTCTTAAACGGATGTGATCCATACCGATTTAAGATGCTTGGGCACACTAACCTCAAAGGTAGGATACACTCTTCACTTGAGACCGTGCATGTTGAAGAAAAGTATTTTGACATTTTTGAGAATGGCTGTGTAGCTCTCGAACTACCCACAGCAACGCAATACTCTATCTCTTTCTATGCCCAAATCAAAAGCGGCGAGGGTTTCCGCATCCTTGCTCGCTCACGAGTTGAAGAGACATTGATAGATTCCGGTGTCGTCGTAAGTGTCTCTGATAAGTATGTTTCGGCAGATAAAGACGAGAAGAATCTCTCAATTTTAAAGTCACCCGATTTCAATAATGATAACGTCGTCTTTGTTAATCTCTATAATGATGAGAAGTACTTACAGGTTGTAATAGGATGTGATACCTTATTGAAGTACCATCCCGAAGGTCCAGCAGCTGACGATCTGGTCATCACAAGTATCGGTAAAAGTAGCGCGAGGGTATTCACCCCAGTTTGGAAGGACTTGGAAGTCGAAGACGATACGCGAACCCCTGCCTCTCTTAATCCGTTATAGGGGTTGATGTCGGGAAAAAAGGTATATATTGAGACGTATGGCTGCCAGATGAACGTGGCAGATACAGAGGTTGTCCTTTCGGTGCTGAAACAGTCCGGCTATGAGCCGACCATTTCGCTCGATGAGGCAGACCTAGCATTCATGAATACCTGTGCTATCCGCGAGAACGCCGAGGAGAAGATTTGGAACCGCCTCGACCACTGGAAAGGCATCAAACGCCGCAATCCTGACCTCGTTATGGGAGTCTTGGGCTGTATGGCAGAACATCTTCGCAAAGACCTCCTCCAGTCGTCCCATAATATTGTTGATCTTGTCGTTGGACCTGATGAGTACCGCAAACTTCCTGCACTCATTGATTCTACTCGTTCATCAGGAGAGAGCGGCATAGCCGTTAAGCTTTCCCGCACCGAAACGTACGAGGACATTGTCCCCTTCCGTGCAGAAGGAATTAGCGCATTTATCTCCGTGATGAGAGGATGTGATAAATTCTGCACATTCTGTGTCGTTCCGTTCACACGAGGACGCGAACGTTCGAGAAGCATTCAATCTGTAGCTGATGAATGCAAACAGCTTGAGCAACAGGGATTCCATGAGATAACACTTCTTGGTCAGAATGTGAATTCCTTTGAGGATGAAGGAAAAGACTTTTCAGACTTGCTTGCGGCATGTGCGAAGGCAGTACCAAATGTTCGCCTGCGCTATACAACAAGCCACCCACAAGACTTCGACCAAAAGCTTACAGATACAATGGCAAGCTATGATAACATTTGCAAATATATCCACCTTCCGCTTCAATCCGGATCCGACCGTATCTTGAAGCTAATGAACCGCACCTACACAAGTGCTCACTATATGTCCATCGTGGAGATGATAAAGAAGGCAATGCCCGAGGCCGCGCTTTCGACAGACATCATCGTCGGCTTCTGCTCCGAAACGCTCGAAGACCAAGAGATGACAAAGCAGATTATGCGAGAAGTTGAGTACGAAGGCGCATATATGTTCAACTACTCACCTCGCCCGAATACAAAAGCATACGATACACTTGCAGATGATGTACCCGATGAAGAAAAATCTCGTCGGCTTGCAGAGATAATATCGATGCAGAATGAAATATCTGCACGAAAGAACTTAACGGAGATAGGCAAGGAACATACCATTTTGGTCGAAGGTCGCTCAAAGAAGAATGCCGATGATTGGAAAGGCAGAACCGATTCAAACAAGATGGTCGTCTTCCCACGTATTGATGCAGAAGTTGGCGAATATCGCAGTGTTAAAATCCTCCGCTCGAACTCGGCAACACTCATCGGAGAACTTACCGACGTTAAGAGTTTGCCAAACCGAGAGAAGCATACCTCACAGGACAGAGGCGAAGTCCTCTATGACCTTACCCCGCTTATCATATCAAGCGTTTCGGAATCTGAACATGCAGGCATCGAGCAGCCCGCCGCCTTACTCCCTATCCTACAATAAATTATTGTTTTTTTGAAACAAGTAGTTGCAGTTTTGAGTCTAACACTGCAAATTAAAATTCTATATATAACTCATATGTTTATTATTGATATTCTAAATAAAAGCTGGCTACTCTATCCGTTCGACGAACCGGTCATCATGGAAGAAAAAAACATGACCTACCTCGATACGAATATGTTCTATCTCTAAGTTCTGAAGTTACATACATGGACTCACATATTTTCTTCTTCACCAGATGGGTACTTTTTGGTTTAGTTATACTTTGCACCTCTATCACAAGCACTGCACGCCCTCGTGATAGTAAGCTCCGTACAACTGAGACAAAAAATGTACTCCCAGATTCTCTTGATGGGATAATATCCGGTTATGTAAAAGATTCTGCATCCGGTGAGACCATCATCGGTGCGACACTTCGTATCCGAAACTTGAAACGCGGGGCAGTTACGAATAAAAGCGGCTACTTTGCGCTTTATGTTCCGACAGGGCGTCAAGTTATCGTTGATATAACTTCCGTTGGATATACTCCCACGTCTCGAGCCTATACGTTACATGCTGATGAAAAAAGAAACGAGAGTATCCTTATGAACGAGTCAAAAGTTCAAGGGCAAGAAGTTGTCGTGCAGACAGATAAAGAAAAAGAACAACGCGAAGCGACACAAGTCTCAAGAGTGAATATCCAACCCGCCCAAGTTGCCTCGATACCAAAAGCCGGCGAGCAAGATCTGTTCCGTATCCTTCAGCTTATT
>JAYUZC010000004.1:0-3230 GCA_043752045.1 Bacteroidota bacterium
AATCGCATCACAATATCATAGATACATAAGAAGGTTTGGTGTTGACAATCCTGACTTTGAACCGTTAATCATGCTCGGTCATCGTGAGCAGCGACCATACGAAATTGAAACATTATCGCTAATTAATTCCTTAAAAGAAAACAAGTATCTTATCATAGAAGGTGATAAGCTCATTTTTCAAGATAGTCTTGACGAATTCTTAGACGAATTCATCGATTTCATATCAAAAGGATGATGTAAATATTGTTAACGATGGAACATACTAAACAACCCAAATCATTCGATGCAGTAAAGATGATGCGTGATGCGAGAGATACCATCTCGAAAGAAACGCAAGGGATGAACTATGCCCAGTTGAAAAAGTATATAGCCGATAAGTTGAAAGATGCGAAGAAAGCGAAATCCTCCTCGACATGACCTATAGTCTGAAATACATATCGAACTCGAAGGGTAAGACGCAGGCAGTGCAAGTGCCGATTGCCGACTGGAAGAGGATCGAGCAGAAACTCCGTGATGCGGAATTCCTGACCAAGCTTCGCAAGAACATTGACTCTGCGCTTGATGAAGTCGCCCTCCATAAACAAGGCAAGAAGAAACTCAAAACCCTCGAAGAAGTCCTTGCCTAATTCACTGTAGT
The DNA here is from genome assembly GCA_043752045.1 of Bacteroidota bacterium. Classification (GTDB taxonomy): domain Bacteria; phylum Bacteroidota; class Ignavibacteria; order Palsa-1295; family Palsa-1295; genus DATDEW01. The sequence continues at coordinate 638 of JAYUZC010000004.1, forward strand.
CTTATCATAGCATCCTATCTTCACCGAAACTCACGATAGAGAAATAGTCACGCATGAATGCTGCAATAAACAAAGAGTATGGCTCCCCTGATGTGGTACGCATAGCCGATGTGCCGAAACCGGAGCCGAAGGATAATGAAGTGCTCATCAAGGTACACGCTACGACCGTTAACCGTACCGATACGGGTTTTCGCGGTGCGGAGTATTTTATCATCCGTCTGTTTTTCGGACTCTTCAAACCCAAACGTCATATCTTAGGCAGCGAACTTGCCGGCGAAGTTGTAGCTATGGGCAAGGACGTAACATCGTTCAAGGTCGGAGATAAAGTGTTCGGACTTCATACCGATATTTACGGCGCACATGCCGAGTATATCGCTGTACCGGAGAGTGGTTCTATCACCACTATGCCGCATGGCGCGACGTATGCAGAAGCAGTAGCGATATGCGAAGGTCCGTGGCTTGCTTTGACGTTCCTCAAAGCGGTGAAGATAGGCAAAGGGCATCGCGCTATCGTCAATGGTGCAAGCGGCTCGATAGGTTCATCGGCATTACAGCTTGCAAAGTATTTTGGCGCGGAGGTAACGGCAGTTATCGGTACGAAGAATGTTGAGTTGGCTCACTCGCTCGGCGCTGATAGAGTGATTGACTACATGAAGGAAGATTTCACCGCGATCTTAGAAGAAGGCGCGTATGACTTTGTCTTCGATGCCGTCGGCAAAAGCTCGTTCGGCAAATGTAAAAAACTCCTCAAGCCCGGTGGTATCTATATCTCGAGCGAACTCGGTCCGTATAGCCAGAATCCGTTTCTCGCGCTCTGGACACCGCTCTTCTCAAGTAAGAAAGTGAAATTCCCGATACCAAAAGATAAGAAAGAACACATCATCTTCTTCAAAGAACTCTACGAGGCAGGCAAACTTCGAGCAGTGATAGATAGACACTACCCGCTCGATGAAATCGTAGAAGCCCACCGATATGCAGAGTCAGGACAAAAGACAGGGAGCGTTGTGATAGATGTGGTGTAAGGTTTTCGGAATACATTGCTTCTCCCAATAGTTGTTCCTCAATGAAAACAATACTTGTATTCGTGATGACGCTTGACGGGAAGGTTACCAAATGGGGTGACCCGCATGTTTTCAGGTGGAGCTCGAAAGAAGATCAGGCGTACTTCAAGAAGATTTGGAAAGAGAAGAAGCTTTTTATCATGGGCAGCGGCACGTATGGCTTCGACCCGATGAAGCCGAACCCTGACTACCATCTCGTAGTCATGACAAGCAAGCCGGACAAGTGGAAAGAGTACGCCGCCGAAGGTCTGGTAGAGTTTTCGTCAGCTTCACCCGCCGAGATACACAAACGTTTTTCAGATGCAGGCAATGAGGAGATGGTCGTTGTCGGCGGTCCGCACGTAGCGGCATCTTTCCTTGAAGCAAAACTCATTGACGAGCTATGGTTGACGATCGAGCCGCGCATCTTCGGTGCCGGCGATCTCTTTATCCCAGATGTAAAACTTGATGTCGAGTTGAAGCTGCTATCATCCGAAACCGTCAACGAGCAGGGAACGATGATAACGAAGTATGAGATTATAAAGTAAATCCTATCGCATTATGAAACATATACTCTTTTTTCTTACAGCAGTTGTATTTTGTTCAGCAGTTCATTCACGGACTCTTGAAGTAGGTGCAGGTCGTGAGTTCTCACGTCTGCAAGCCGCAGCAGCACAAGCACAGCCGGGGGATACTATCCTCATCCGTGAAGGTACATATTCCGGCGGAGATTACATCGAGAACCTCAAGGGGACTGCAAGTGCATGGATAACCATCCGTGCCCATCAGAACGAGAATATTCTTTTCCAAGGCGGCTCACAAGCATTTCATCTTACTGACCCTGCATATCTTCGCATCGAAGGACTTACCTTCAACGGTCAGACAGGGAACGGTGTGAACATTGATGACGGCGGCACACCTGTAACTCCTGCACATCATGTTGTCATAAGCAACTGCACATGGTCAAGTATGAACGCGACAGGTAATAATGATGAGTTGAAGTTATCAGGTCTTGATGACTTTACTATTATAGACTGTGACTTCCTCAACGGTTCGGCAGGCGGCTCGCTCGTTGATATGGTCGGCTGTCATAGAGGCGTCTTCGAGGGTAATACATTCTCCAATGGCGGCTCGAACTCTATTCAAGCAAAAGGCGCATCGAAAGATATAACCATCATACGCAACACATTCGTTAATGGCGGTCAGCGTGCCGTTAATATTGGCGGCTCGACGGGGCTTGCATTCTTCCGTCCGCTTGGCTCGCTGTATGAGGCATCAGATATTCATGTCTATTCCAATATCTTTCAAGGAAGTATTACGCCGATAGCATTTGTCGGGGCGATCAATTGTGATGTTGTCAATAACACCATCATTCGTCCCGAACGTTGGGCGATACGTATCCTGCAAGAAACCAATGAGCCGGGATTCTTGCCGTGCGGTAATAATACATTCCGCAATAACATCGTTATCTTTAATACGGGGCAACCTGCAATCAATATCGGCGGCAACACAGCACCCGAAACATTCACATTCTCGAATAATCTCTGGTTCAA
>JAYUZC010000005.1:0-8210 GCA_043752045.1 Bacteroidota bacterium
TGAAAAGTATGTCCGTCCGAAGGAAGACTCTCTGATGTGGGAGCCACTCTATCGTGATTGGGGACATGAGTGGAAGGCATTCCCATGGCTATCGTATAATACCGACGACGGGATCTTCGTAGGAGCAATCGCCCAGCTTACAAATTATAGCTTCCGCTCAATTCCGTATCAAAATCAAATGGACTTCAAGTTCGGCTATGCCACCACTGCACAGCGCTTCAGGGCTGTCTATGATGCGCGATTCCCGGATGTCTGGAAAGGAACATTGGGTTTATTTGTTCGGGCTTCAGGTCTTGAAGTATTGAATTTCTACGGTTTTGGCAATGAGACGGAATATTCTAAGCCAAAGGCAGATGCCCAATATTACAAGATTCGTCAGCAGCAGTACATTCTTGCGCCGAACTACGAATACAAATTCATGGAGCATGTTTCGCTTCGCGGCGCAGCATCGCTCCGATACTTCCGCACTCCCTTTGATGAGCTTGCTGATAGTGCACTCATAAAGGAAGTTGATCCGTACGGTAGCGATGATATGCTCGTTACAACACTTGCGGCAAGCGGGACACTTGATACACGAAACAGTAAAAACTTCCCTGAGCATGGATTCTATCTGAATCTCTCATCGGTGTGGACGCCTGAAATTCTTGATAATAAATATGCCTATACAAGAGCGATAGGCGATCTCCGTTTATACTTTACCGCACCGATCCTAAGCGGCATGACGCTTGCACTTCGCGCCCGAGGTGAGCGTATATGGGGCGAGTTTCCGTTCTATGATGCTGCTTTCTTAGGCGGCTCGGATGACTTGCGTGGCTTTGCTCGTGAGCGTTTTGCCGGCGATGCCTCTGTCTTTGGCTCTGCCGAGCTTCGTGTGAATCTCGGAAAGTTCTTTATCCTTGTACCAGGTAATTACGGGTTTACTGTTGCAGGTGAGACGGGGAAAGTGCTTTATAAAGAAATGGTATCCGATGCCCTGCATACATCTATCAACTGGGGGGTATGGATCGCGCCTTTATCAAAAGAAAATGTTTTTTCACTCACCGTTGCTTCAAGCGAAGAGCGCACGACGATCATCATAAAAGGTGGATTTGCATTTTAAGATGATGAGACATTTATCACGAAGCATAGTTTTTGTCATTTTTATTGTGCTCGGTTGCAGTGCGCAGCAAAAGGATTCACCCGAAATGCTTGCTCGGAAGTTTGTCGAAATGCTTTCGCGCAAGGAATATGCAAAAGCATACACTACGATGGATGAGACGATGGCAGCCGCTATCACCGAAGGCAAGCTTGGTCTCATCTGGGCACAGATCGTTATGAAGAATGGGAAGTTTACACATCAAAAAGAGGCTACGATTGAAAGTGCGAGCGGATATAGTACTGTCAAACTCACCGTTTCATTTGAACGCTCTGATCTTATTGTCCAGCTTTCGTATGATTCTCGCGGGAAAGTAGCAGGGTTGTATTTCAAGCCGCCGAAGAAATCAGCGTCTCTTCCGATGCCGTCATATATGGATACATCCAAGTTTACAGAGCTGCCAGTAACGGTTTCGAGCGGAGAGTATGCTTTGCTCGCTACGCTTTCTATGCCAAAGGGTAATGGTCCGTTTCCAGCGGTAGTGTTGGTACATGGTTCGGGTCCGAACGACCGTGACGAAAGTATCGGTCCGAACAAACCATTCCGTGACCTTGCATGGGGCTTAGCTTCACAAGGAATAGCTGTGCTCCGATATGAGAAGCGCACTCGCTCTCATCCAACATACTATCAGAAGAATCCGTATTATACTGTAAATGATGAAGTGACTGATGATGCTGATTCTGCACTTGCATTGCTTCGTCGGACGAAGGGTGTGAATGTGGAGAGTGTGTATCTTTTGGGACATAGCTTAGGTGCATATCTTGCGCCGCGAATCGCTCTTGGTAATAAAGATATTGCGGGTATAATAATGCTTGCTGCACCGACGCGTCGCCTTGAAGACTTGGTCGTCGAGCAAACTCGTTACATTGCCGAGAACGAGCCACAAGCAGATAAAGCAACGATGGATAAGCAAATAGAAATTATGGATAAAGCGAGGACCCAGATACTTGATTTCAAACCTTCCGATTCTGCAAAGACAGTATTAGGTGTACCCGGAAGCTACTGGCTCGATCTTGCGAAGTATGACGTGGGTGCTGTTGCTAAGAAAGTACAAGTATCGTCTCTTATCATACAAGGTGAGCGTGACTATCAGGTCACGATGACGGATTTCAACTCATGGAAAAAAGAACTCGCAGGAAATACGAATGTTACGCTTAAGAGCTACCCAAAGCTAAATCATCTCTTTATCGAAGGCGAAGGCAAAAGCACCCCAAGCGAATACCAACGCGAAGGGTTTATACCGGCGTATGTTGTTGAGGATATAGGGAAGTGGATAAAGGGGAATTGATAATACGCTTTTACTTTCCATCAAGCTCTCCGAGTCGTACGCCGCTATCAGTTTGGACAATGTCGTGAAGCGAGTTGCCGTGGCTATCCATAGTACAGATCCCCATAAATCCATCGACCTCCAGATGCCACATCGCCTCCGGCAATCCGAACTCTTCATAGTCGACGCCCGTGACCTTCTTGATAGCTTTCGCATAGAACTGCGCTGCGCCGCCGATAGCGTTCACATAGATCGCACCTGATTCTTCAAGTCCTGCAAGTGTCTTTGCTCCCATCCCGCCTTTGCCGATTACAACGCGAATGTGTTCTTGTTTTATCACATCTGCCTGATAAGGCTCTTCGCGGAACGACGTGGTTGGTCCGGCAGCGGTGATGTGCCACGAACCATCATCGTTCTTGAGAACGACCGGTCCGCAATGATAGAGCACACCATTCTCAATAGAAACCTTACTTTTATTTGAATGCACATGCTTATGCCATGCATCTCTACCGGTGTGCATTTCGCCGTTAATGATGATGATGTCGCCAACGCGAACTTTGCTGATTTGCTCTTTGGTGATTGGCGCTTGGAGAATCACCTCTTTTCCTGTGAGTGTAAATCCTTCGCCGTGAGCCATGCGTTTTACTTCATTATCGTCACGGTACATCCATGATGTGATAGAACCTGTTGATGCGTTAATACGAACACCGAGCCGACGGAATGCCCAGCAATCGTATGCAACAGTGACGAAGAAACTTGCAGGCAAGCGGTCGTATGCACCTATCTTTACACCGAGGCACGTTACAACTCCGCCAAAGCCCATCGAGCCGATACCGAGGGTGTTCGATTCGCGTACACATTCTTCTTCAAGCTGTGCAAGGATGGGGTCAGGATTTGTATCATCAAGCCGACGGAAGAGCTGATCTTTTGCAAGTGTGTAACCGGAGGTTCTATCACCGCCGATGCCAATACCGATAAAACCTATAGAGCAGCCCTGTCCCTGAGCCTGCCAAATAGCATGGAGGATACACTTCTTAATACCTTCGAGGTCACGGTTTGCTCTGCCGAGGTGTTCAATAGTTGTAGGTAGTGAGTACTGGATATTTTTGTTTTCACATCCGCCGCCTTTGAGCAGAAGTTTTATTTCTATGTCATCGTTTTCCCATTGCTCGAAGTAAAACACAGGGACACCAGGTCCGAGATTATTGCCGCTATTCTTGCCTGTAAGAGAATTGACCGAGTTCGGGCGAAGTTTACCGAGCTTCGTGGCTTCTTCGATTGCCCAGAGAATATCCTTTTTCATCTCGATCTGATTGACACCAACGGGTGTCTTTATCTTGAAGGTCGGCATCCCAGTATCCTGACAAATAGGACTTACATTGTCGCAAGCCATATCAATGTTGGTATTGATCGTCGAGAGGGCAAGCATCGAGTTAGCGGATGTTTCCATCTCCGATGCTTTTTTCATCAGCGCACGGACATCACTTGGGAGATTCGTCGAAGTTTGCGTAATAAGCTCTAATACTGATTCACGGAATTGCTGCATCGAAATATATGGATAATTAATTAACCACTAAACAAGTAAGAAGGAGAGAGGGTTTAGGAGGTAACTTGCCTATGAAAAAAAGGCAGATACGTTGTATCTGCCCTTGGTTAATATGATTATGGTCGTATGTTATTGTTTAATTACTTTTCCAGTGATAAATTCCGAATCGGTTTGAAGAACACAAATGTATGTCCCCGAAGGCAGTACCTGTCCGTTCATATCTTTTCCATCCCAGAGTAGTTCATAGCGCTCTCGTCCATCGAGGTATAGCGTCAGCTTTCTTGCCAACTTTCCGCTCATGTCATAGATATGTATTTCGTATTCCCCTACAATAGACTTATCCAATGAGAATGATAATAGGACAGAGCTTCCGAATGGGTTTGGCGAAGCTGTGATGTGTTGTGTATTCTCATCCGAGGGATCTTCGTTAACTGAAGATGCTCCACCACCATTATCATCAACTTTAATCGAGAAGCTTGTAAAAGGAGTGATAACGCCAAAGCATAGGCTGATCTCTGTAACTAACTGCTTTAGTGAGTCGGCTTGATGAGAACTTGAAGATAGAGTATTATATTTGACAAGTAGTTCTTCTATCTTCATTTTTGCCCATACTTTTGGCAGGAATTGATACTTTGGGATGAGAGTATCTGCTAAGTCAATTTGATATTGGTACTGTACCTGTTTTCCGAAGGCAGTCCCGCCAAGTGTAATAGTAAGCGGATGTGCCGACTCGCTGTATCTGCCGGTCACAAATAACTGTTGACCCTTGTAGAGATTAGGGAAACGTGTGGGGTATACTTCGTTTATAACAGGAGGCTCAAAGCTCACCCACGAATTTAATAATACAGGGTTACGTATCTTCAAATAGAATTTTGATATCTTTGCTTGCAGCTCATCATTTGCAAGAAAATCCGCAATACCATTATTGTCATCAGCAATACGCGTAAGTAGTGTTCTATCAACATCATTACCAATGCCGAACGGGAAGATGATCGCTTTTTTATCAATATTAAGACTATTTACGTGCGATACAAGGGCATCTCTTCCGGTAATTCCTGCTGTCGGCTGACCATCGGTAAGAAATATGATAATGCTCGCAATGTTACTGTCTGCACTTGGGAATTGTGATAAAGCTGTGCTGAATGCTCCAGAAATATTTGTTGAACCTCCATCGCGAAGAGACGATATATATGATAGTGCTTCGGATCGTGCGACCCCGTTATACTCAACATGAGCTGGCTTGAACGAAGAAACGGAATTATCAAAAACCACCATATTAAATTTGTCTCCGTCATTCAGATTTTCAATAATGAATTTCGCAGCATTCCGGGCTTGCTCTATCTTCGTGCCACTCATGCTTCCTGATTTATCGATAATTAGTGTAAATACCTTGTCAATGGATTCGGTTTGTTCACTACCATCAGGTTCAGCAACGAATAGAAGAAACCCGCGCCCTGTACCGTCACAGACAGAGTCAAGAAAACTGCTGAATCCGAAAAGCCCGAGGTCGGTAGTACTAAGTGAGTATGTCACGGTATAACCTGTAGATGCAGTTGAATCTGCCGTTGAGTAATCAATGTATGCAAAGTGTCCGTCATTATTAACTGTCTGCCCGATCATCGGGTTAGTGAGGGACAGAGCATCTATAAGACGTGCCGAATGTAGCTCAAAATGGAAGGATTGACTATCAACACCACCGATTTGAATCTTACGGTAATCATTCGGGTAGGCGTAGCTGACGATACCTAACTCATATGGCAGAAGTTGGACATACGTCAATTCAACAGTAATGGTTGACTCAACCTGTATCGAATCCTTGATAGGAAAGAATAGCGGTGTTGCCCCTAGATACACTTCAAGATCCTTTTTGATAGAACCTCCCGAGTTTGGCAGTGATGAGTCTTGCGGAGTAGGTGATATGATTGCTTCCTGCCAGAGTCCGTTTATCTCCCACCGAAGTTGGATCGCACTTGCACCGGCAGGCAGTGGGAAGGAATAGACAGCATAACATGTGCTGTCGTTATTGATAAATACTTGACGGGTTGTTGTCAGTGCGACCTGATTCTCAACAGAAACCCGAACATCAGAGGATGTCATACTGAGATATTTCCCTGAACCTGCATCCACTACCATAACACCGTTTGCCAGTGTTCTTGAGGAAAGAAAGATAATAACAAGAATGAAGTATAGCGTTTTCATGATTGTTCTCCAGGAGGTGATGATAATACTCTCCTTCTAGAACTGGAACCCCACTCACATGAAAAAGTAGCAGGTCAGATATTAGTGACCTATTTCTCCCGTAAATTTGCATTCTGAAGATGATGAATAACAAACTACTTGAGCTGATAGCCCATGCGCGGACTATCACAGATCCAAACGACCAGGCGGGGAATGTTGGCTATGAGAATATCGGCGAACTGATGTTCCGCCGTGCCCGTGACTTCGATACAAAGCCATTCCTTATTTACTACGACAGCGAAGGTAACCGCCGAGAGGATAACTATAAGGATTTCTTCATGCTCTGTGGCATGTGTGCCAATATGATGCGCTCATATGGACTCAAGCGTGGCGACCGAATTGCGACGATTTCGCACAATCACGCTGACACCGTCATCCACTATTTTGCCGCGTGGCTCATGGGTGTATGCGTTGTGCCTGTATCACTTTCCGAAGATGATAACCGCATCACTTACATCTTAGAGAACAGCCAAGCAAAGGTCGTCTTCCTGCGGAAGGATTATAGAGAGAGAGTAATGCCTATCATAGATGGTATCCCTTCTATTGAGGCAACGATGATATGCGGAGAGCCACAAGCAGAAGATGTTAGAGAAAAATACTATTGGTTTGATGAAGAACTTTCCAAAGCAGGTTCTATTTTCAATGCCGATAATGCTGTTACAAAAAATGATGAAGCACTCATTGTCTATACGAGTGGTACGACCGGCAACCCAAAGGGAGTTGTTCTTACGCAGTACAACCTCATGGCGGATGCAAAGGGAATATCCGAGTGGCATGGCATCACCAATGCAACGCGGATGATGTGTGTTCTTCCGATTCATCATGTCAATGGCACAATAGTTACACTCATAACGCCAATGTATGCCGGTGGGAGCGTTGTGCTCAATCAGAAATTTCAATCGGATTATATCTTCGAGAGGATTGAGAAAGAAAAAGTCCATATCCTAAGTGTTGTGCCTACACTCCTGGCGTTTTTGATAGAACATTACAAAGATCGTCAGTTCACAAAGCCCGCTCACTTTCGTCACATCATCTGCGGTGCAGGTCCGCTGACCGTCGAGCTTGGCGAGCAGTTCGAGGAGAGATTCGGCATACGTATCGTACATGGGTATGGTCTATCAGAGACAACATGCTATTCATGCTACTTGCCCAAGGATATTTCAGACGAAGAGCATAAGAAGTGGATGCGTGATTATGGCTTTCCATCAATCGGTGTAGCATTACCACAGAACGAGATGATGATAGCTGACGAGCACGGCAAAGAACTTGCGCCAAGCGAGCGCGGCGAGATCGCGATTCGCGGCTTCAATGTCATGAAGTATTATTACAACAATGATGAAGCCAATGCAAGCACATTCAGCTACGGTTGGTTTCGCTCCGGCGACGAAGGATTTTATGAGCTTGATGAAAACGGTAAAAAATATTTTTTTATCACAGGCAGATTAAAAGAGCTTATCATCAGAGGCGGCGTGAATCTCTCGCCACTTGAAATAGATGAAGTCATCAATAGATGTCCGGGTGTGAAAATAGGAATATCAGTCGGGTTTGAAAATGATTTTTATGGTGAAGAAGTAGGTGCGTATGTGCAAAAAGACGAAGCGTCACTTACCGAAAAAGCAGTGATCGCTCATTGCAAAGAACATCTCCCGTTTGCAAAAGTCCCGAAGGTTGTTATCTTCGGCAATGAAGTACCAGTAACCTCAACGGGCAAGTACCAACGCAACAAATGCAAGCCCTTCTTTACCGAGTATCGCGCGGTCCAGTTTCGCAAGGAGAAGTAGCCGTACAATAACTCCTTGTTACCTTTTTGGGCTATATTTGTTATAGTCTCACATATTATTGCATCTATCCCTATATTCTACTATTATTTTCCCGTTTATGACCGATTCTCACGCAAAAAAGCCGATTACGTTTAAATCATTACATGTTATTGACCCCATTCTAAAGTCCTTAGAAGAAGAGGGTTACACTATTCCCACGCCGATACAGGAACAATCGATCCCCATCGTTCTTGGTAAAAAAGA
>JAYUZC010000006.1:0-3225 GCA_043752045.1 Bacteroidota bacterium
CAGTTTTATGCCGATGGCAGAATGCGTGAGATTGCAGAGTATTGCCTGCGCGATGTCCGCTCAACAAGTGACCTCTACGAGAAATGGCAGGAGCTATTAAGATTTTAACACAAAGGAATCCTTCGTGAACCTTTGTGTTCCCTTTGTGCCTTTGTGTTTAATTCTTCTTCATAATTATCAAATACCCATTTTACATAGCAAACCGCTACCTCCGCTCACGCAAGGATAACTCGTCGAAGACGGGGCGACGTTTCGTCTCCTTCGTTACCTGGATTTCTATCGGCGGAGTCGCTCTCGGGACAGCAACGCTCATCGTTGCGCTCTCTATCCTTGCAGGGTTCGAGAAAACACTGACGAACAATATCGTCGGCTACACTGCACATGCCGAACTACTTTCTTACAATGCAAAAGGTTTTCCTGACTACGAAAGCACGAGAGCATACCTCAAAAGCAATGTCACAGAAATAAACAAGCTCTCCCCTTTTGTTGCAAGTGAGATTGTTTTGCGTTCATCGAAAGGAATCACTGGGCTTATCCTTAAAGGCGTTGAGCCGAATGATTCACTTGCTGTCGCTCTTCGGAAAATCGTTAAAGGAACTGCTGTAAGTTCGCAAGGTGATTCGTTACCGCCGATAATTATATCAAGCGGCATTGCAAAAGAGCTTGGCACTGATGTCGGGAAGTCAGTAATCGCATTTCGTTTTCATCAAGGTATGAAATCACGCGAGGACTTGCTTGAGAACTTGCATAAGTTCAGAGTCGTCGGTATCTATGAAACAGGCATGACGGAGTATGACAATACCCTTGCCTATACAACGCTTGCAAGTGCACAGGACTTTCTCCATTACCCCAAAAAGCAAGCAACGGGATTTTCGGTACTCGGTAATGACATAAACGGCTCACGTGAACTTACCGAAAAGATAAACCGTACACTCCGCTATCCATACTACGCAACGAGCGTCTATGATATTTATCAAACAATCTTTGCCTGGATAGAACTGCAAAAGAAGCCGATACCGATAGTTCTCGGGCTTATCATTATCGTAGCGGCATTTAATATCATCTCGACGCTTCTTATTATGGTCATTGAGAAGACACGTTCTGTTGGTGTGTTGAAAACGATCGGCGCATCGAACACAGGTGTAGCGCAGATATTTCTGACCGAAGGTCTTGCTATCTCGCTTGTCGGTGTAATCGTCGGCAATGCACTCGGTTTTGCTCTATGTTTTGTTCAACAAGAATTTCAACTCTTCAAACTAAAGAGCGATATCTATTTTATGTCGAGCGTGCCTATCTCGATAGAATGGCAGCATTATGCTATCGTCTCTGCGATCACTATTGCTATATCACTTGCCGCGACGCTCATCCCGGCGCGCATCGCAAGCCGTATCCTTCCACTTAAAGCATTGAAGTTCGGATGAGCGTGATAAAAGTTGTAACGGGACTTGTCATGTGTGATGACGCTGTGATGATGTGCCAACGAAGAGAGGATAAATATCTCGGCTTGCATTGGGAATTTCCGGGCGGAAAAGTTGAAGAAGGAGAAACGCTCGAAGAAGCACTCAAACGTGAACTCCGTGAAGAACTTGAGATTGAAGCTACAGAATACAGAGAGTGGTTTCAAGACGTGATGAATTACTCCAACGGGCATACCTACGACGTGACATTCTTTGTTGTCAGTGGTTTTTTAGGGGAGCCAGTCAACACAGAGTTTGCTGATATTATGTGGGTAACGCCGGAAGTAATGCCGACACTTCTGCATCTTGCAGGAAATACGAACACGATTGCAAAGTTACAACTCGAAGGTTTTCCTGCATCGTGAAGCTCAGTGTAAACGATAAAGAACGATTACTAAAAGCGCGGCGGACACTCCTCGCATGGTTCGCAAAGAACGGGCGTTCGTTCTTTTGGCGTCGCAAAGAGCGCGACCCCTACATCGTCCTCGTTGCAGAACTCATGCTTCAACAAACACAAGCATCGCGAGTTGATGAATACTTACCAAAATTCTTAGACCGCTTCCCTACTATCAATCATCTTGCAAAAGCAAATACATCTGATGTAATAAAGATGTGGCAGGGACTTGGATATAATAGACGTGCCCTGAACTTACAAAAAGCAGCACAACAAGTCATTGCCAAACATAACGGCATCTTCCCTTCCGATGAAAAGTCGTTACTCTCGCTCCCTGGTGTAGGGCTTTATACAGCTCGTGCATTGCAGGCATTCTCATTTCGCAAGGATGTATCGGTCGTAGATGTCAATATCGAACGAGTGATCTCGCGACTAACAAAGACGATGAAATTGCCTTCGGATATGCTCCCAATGAATGATGTTCATGCGATCAATGAAGCTATCTTGCCGAAAGGTAAATCAGAGCAATGGCATGAAGCGTTGATGGATCTCGGCGCGACGATATGCAGGAAGAATCCGAAGTGCGATGTTTGTCCGCTTCAAAAGGATTGTGCATCGTACGATACTCTTTCAAAGCAGGAATGGACAGCGACACCGAAGAAGTCAAACGAAAAGCAATACTTCGGTTCACCGAAGCGTATCTGGAGAGGAAGAGTGTTAAAACATATCTCATCAACGGAGAAAACCACTACCAACAAAATCTTAAATGTTATCAAAAGCTACTCAACCGATTCAAAGGAATTTGAGGTATTCATTGATGTAGTGATTGCAGACCTTATCAAAGATGGCTTTATTACAAAAAGCGGAAGGAGTATCTCACTTCGATGAAACAACTTCCTGAACCTTGGCTGACTACTTATAATGAGCATCGCGGTGCAATTCGTACACGTCTCGAAGATTTTCGCAATGTGCCGAAGTCAGAATACTTTTACGAACTCATCTTTTGCATCCTCACGCCGCAATCACATCAAAAGAATGCAGAGCAAGTCATTCAAAAGCTAAAGGCAGATAATTTCTTTGATGAAGGTTTTGACCCCACAAGCTACCTCCGCGACGGGCAACACTACATCCGCTTTCACAACGTAAAAGCAAAACGATTACTTGCTATTCGGGAGATATATCCCATCATAGAAAAAGAGTTGTCTAACAACACTGACTCTTCATCGCTTCGTGACGCTATCGTAAAGCTTGTCCCTGGCTTTGGGCTTAAAGAAGGATCTCACTTTCTGCGCAATATTGGCTATCTTGATAATGCCATCCTCGACCGGCACATCTTTAAACATTTGCTTCGGCTTGAGGTGATCGACGAAATCC
>JAYUZC010000007.1:0-8150 GCA_043752045.1 Bacteroidota bacterium
GTGGCTGACTCCATCGGCAATCACATTAATATCTATGATACAACAGGAGTGTTGCTTCAATCGATTGCGAACGCTAACATCTCAAACCATAATATCCACTTTGATACGGACTCCAAAAATCTTTACTTCCGAAATAATGATGGGAATGTGATAAAGCAGAACATAGTATCGGGGGCACGAGCGACTATCGTTACAAAAAATACCGTGCAAAACTTTGATGTGACCAAAGATGAAACTGTCATCGTGTATTCTATCTTAGAAACAAACACAGGTGTCCTCTATAAACACAGCGTAACTTCCGGCGCTGATACCAAGCTTGCCGATGATGTCCTTGCCGGGGCGTATCTATCGCCGATCGAAGATAAGATCGCTTATACTCATCTAATAGAAATCAATCAGCAAGGTGTGAAGGTGATAGGATTTTCTAAATAGCATAAAAAAAGGCAGTCGTAGTGAACTGCCTTCTTATCAAAAACCACGAATCGGGAGTTTACAACTTCGCTTGAGTTGTAGTTGTCTTCGTTGACTGATTTGTCATTTTTGCACCTTTTTTGGTAGCGCATTTTGTTTCGCAGTTCGCTTTTGCGGCTGCTGTTGTTGAGCAAGCTGCTTTCTCTGCTGGTGTGCAATCCTTCTTATCAGCAGGTGCTGTTACAGCTACTGCTGTAGTAGTTGTAGCAACTGATGCCTTATCTGTCTTAGCTGCCTTTGCCTTATGACCGTCGCCAGCGTTCGCTGCGCCAGCACCTAAGAAAAGACTCATGACTGCGAGTAAAAGTACTTTTTTCATACGTATTTAACCTGTTAATTAACACAAAAAATATTAGGGGTAATTAACTAACGGCAAGAAACCCCTAAATGTTTCACTCGAAAATTGCTTTTCTATCCCTTTCTCCTCAGCAAGCGTGGATCGGGGAATCCCCAAACACCTCTCTTTTTTAAAGAGGGAGTGATTGGGGGGGCTAAAGATTGAAGAGCAGGTTGGAAACCTACGGTATAATTATTGCCCGATAAGAGCTTTGTAGTCTGCTACCGAGAGGAGGTCGGCTGCTTCAGCGGGGTTAGTCATCTCGATCTTGATGAGCCAGCCCATTCCGTATGGGTCTTTATTAACGAGGTCAGGGGTATCGTTGACCATCTGGTTCACTTCGATGATCTTTCCTGCTACGGGGCAGTAGATATCGCTGACGGTCTTGACCGCCTCAACCGTTCCGCATGACGAACCCGCCGTTACATCCTGACCATTTGCAATATCAAGATAGATAACGTCGCCAAGCTCGCCCTGCGCGAAATCGGTGATACCGATAGTAGCGATGTTACCTTCAGCGGCGACCCACTCATGTTCTTTAGTGTATTTGAGATTTTCAGGAAAATTCATAACTCTTGTTTTATAATATAAACTTTGTACTTTTCATCACACATTACTCATCACATTATAGAAACGGCTTTACCGTATCCCAATTAAATGTCTCTAAGAACTTTGTATCGAATTCACCGGAGCGAAATTGCTCGTTGCGCATCATCGCACGGTGGAACGGTATCGTTGTCTTGATACCTTCGATGACAAACTCATCGAGAGCGCTCTTCATGCGGTCTATCGCTTCTTCCCTATCAGCACCGTAGCAAATGAGCTTCGCCACGAGTGAGTCATAATACGGCGGTATCGCATACCCGCCATAAGCATGAGAGTCAAGTCGCACGCCATATCCGCCCGGAGCATGGAAACTTGTTATAACGCCCGGTGAAGGACGGAAGTCCTTCTCGACATCCTCTGCATTGATGCGAACTTCGATAGCATGTCCTGTCGGCTTACGAACCTTCTTCGATATTTTTCCGCCAGCTGCAACATGAAGCTGCTGTGCAATGAGGTCGATACCCATCACCTGTTCGGTGACGCAATGCTCGACCTGAATTCGAGTATTCATCTCCATGAAATAGAAATCACCATGAGCATCAAGCAAGTATTCAATTGTCCCTGCCCCGACATACCCGACGCTTTCGCATCCTTTGATAGATGCTTCGCCCATCTTCTGGCGAATCTTATCGGTTACGACAGGCGACGGAGATTCCTCGATGAGTTTTTGATGACGGCGTTGAATAGAACATTCACGCTCGTTGTAGTGAACGACGTTCCCATGAGTATCTCCGAAGACTTGTATCTCAACGTGTCTCGGCTTTTCTACAAACTTTTCGATATAGACGTCGCCATTATTAAACGCACCGGAAGCTTCAGTCTGCGCCATGTGCATATTGGTCAGAAGGTCTTCTTCCTTCAAGGCAAGGCGCATACCACGTCCGCCGCCACCTGCAACAGCTTTTATCATGACGGGATACCCAACCTGACGAGCGACTTCTATCGCTTCTTCATCGCTTGTTATGATGCCATCAGAACCCGGCACAACAGGCACACCGGCTTTCTTCATCGTGTCTTTGGCTCTTGCCTTATCACCCATCGCATTTATCATATCAGGCGAGGGACCGATAAAGACAAATCCGGACTCGGTACATATCTCCGAGAACTGTGCATTCTCTGCAAGGAAACCGTAACCGGGGTGGATAGCTTCAGCACCTGTCAAATGAGCGGCACTGATAACTTGTGGAATGTTGAGGTAGCTAAGTTTTCCTGCCGGCGGACCGATGCAGACAGCTTCGTCTGCAAAGCGGACATGAAGCGAATGTTTATCTGCCTCAGAATGGACTGCGACTGTCTTGATCCCAAGCTCGCGACAGCTTCGTATGATGCGTAGCGCGATCTCGCCGCGATTTGCTATTAATACTTTTTTGAACATCCTCTATCGGTGTTAACTTAACTCAACGATAAAGAGCGTTTGACCATATTCGACGGGTGAACCGTCCTGGACGCATATTTTGATGATCTTGCCGGCGGCATCGGACTCGATCTCGTTCATCAACTTCATTGCTTCAATGATACAAAGTGTTGTACCATTTTCAACTTGCTGACCAACAGTTACATACTTATCTGCATCCGGCGAAGGAGCAGTATAGAACGTACCGACGATAGGAGATTTTATCTCATGTGTATTAGCACTTGGAGCTGCCGGAGCGCTTCCGCCTGTTGCGGCAGGGGCAGCCGGGGCGGCGGCTAGTGGAGCCGAAGGACCCGGACCGTAGGCATACTGTGGCGGTGCGGCGTAGGTTATCTGGGCTTGCTCTTTTTGTCGAGCGAGACGAACCTGTATTCCCTCTTCTTCAATTTCAAGTTCAGTCAGCGTACTCTCGTCAAAGAGTTTTACTAACTTCTCCAAGTATGACATGTCCATAGGTTACTCCCTTGTCAAGGTAATAGAGACAGCTTGTGTTTTCTACAGTCCGGAATGACACATCGCCGAACGCCGTCAGACGTGAAAAAAAATTATTTCTTAACTCGCTCGAGATACTGCCCAGTACGAGTATCTATCTTCACTTGATCGCCTTCATTCAAGAAGAGCGGTACGTTTACCATTGCGCCTGTTTCGAGCTTGGCCGGTTTTGTACCACCGGTGGCGGTATCGCCTTTCATACCGGGATCAGTTTCTGCAATAGTGAGAATAACAGAAGGTGGTACTTCGATAGCTACAATAGTACCATCCTCTGCAAAAACAATGTCGGCATTCTCCGACTCACGGATATATAGAGCAACATCACCGACAACAATGCTCGGCACAGTTATCTGCTCGTAGTTCTCATTATCCATGAACATGAAATCCCCTGCCTCTTTATAGAGATACTGGAATGTTCTTTTTTCCATACGAATCATCTCTACCTCTTCGCCGGAGCGGAAGCGAACTTCCTTCAGGTTGCCGGTACGGAGATTACGGAGTTTCGCCTGAACAAATGCACGAAGGTTGCCCGGGGTGCGATGCTCAAAGGATTCGATTCGCAGTAACTCACCGTCAATTTTCAGAACGGCTCCGTTACGTAAGTCATTAGATGATGCCATATACTAGTAAAATACTCTTTCGTTATATCAGAGAAATGCAAAAATACGCCTTTTCTATAAGGGGACTTATAAACACGGATTAGGGAAGAATGGCTTCCCTTTTGGAGAGAAAACTAACTGATTGAAATATAAGTGAATAGGGCTATTTTCGGACTACTACAAGCTTCCCCTGCCGACGTTCACCATCAACTTCGATGCTATAGATATATACGCCGCTTGAAACATACTTCCCAATATCATCTCTACCGTCCCATTCCATATAGTACCGACCGGAGATTGGCATTGCGGCTGCCTCAATATAACGCACAAGTTTCATATCTACGGTATAGATACCGAGACGAGTATCGGAGGCAGGTTTCGAGCCAATCTTTGCAAAGAGCTTTACTGTTTCGCTCTTATCACTTGATACAACAAACGGCATCGGGAATGCCTCGGCATTCGTCTCCTTCCCTCCGACGATAGTATCGCAGAATGTCTCTGGGATTTGGTAAGTTGCCCGGTAGGTATTCAACCCAAGGATAGTTACGGTATCTGCGGAATAAATAAACCTTGGGCTACGGGCAATCGATACTACACATGTATCATTATCAATACCAGCTGCATTGAGTTGAAGCGATGCTTCAAAGAGGAGATCATAAGTATAGCTTTTGTCAATATCTTGAATATTATACTTCAGGGTTTCAATTGGCAGAACCTGTGCATCAGGGAATATGCTTTCTCCCCTGTATCTTCTACCAGTAAAGAACAACTCTGCGCCAAAGCGTTTATACTCGTTGCAGAAGCTTGATGAGCGTTCCGTGAGTACATTATCCATTGCACTCATCAGGGTATCACTCATATCACGGTAATACTCCCAAATATCCCGAACAACATCATCTCCGTATTGCTTCTCCAAAAATTGGAGCCAAATACCTTGGCTGTATCCAACATCACCGGCAGAGTTGAATGACTTGTTGATGGTTTTGAGATACAAAGGTAAATAGTAGAGATAGTCTTTTATTGCAGGTGAACTTCTCATCTCCATCCATACACTTGTCATCTCATGTATTTTTAATTCACTATAACTCACACCATACGAACCAAATTGTATAACGTGATGAAATTCATGGAAGACGGTTATACGCGCCGCATCCTCACCTTTTGTAGGTGTTCCATCGAACGAATTATTAAGTACCATAAAAGTCCGAACCTTTGGCAAACCGCTTGGCGATATGCCAACTCCACCATTCAATAGTTCTTCTGTCTGTCCATAGATCGTAGTGCCGAGACTTTTAAGATAGATATGCCATGAAGAATCAGCAAATGTATAAGGAGGTTTTGCATATCCTAAGGTCACTACTTCAAACTCATATGCCTCATCTGCAAGTTCGGCTATCTTTTTTACAAAATCTATAGAAGCAGCATTTGCACCTTCAGTATCATAGTGGACTGTAAAACGTCCAGATGATGAAAGGAGTGAATCTGTTAGAACCGGAGGTATCCCTGCAAGTGGTACGGGTACTCCTTTCTTCTTCATTTCAAGTATGTGAGGCGTCCCGCACTTGACATCCTGAGCCTTCGTCTCTACCCCAAAAATATGGAGAAAACCAATAGCAACAAACAGCAGGCAAAGCCGTACTATAAAAGAAGATGGAATATGGTCTCTATAGCGTTGCAACCGAAATGGATACCTGTTCTGTTAAATTAGTAGTTGTCGAAAAAAGATGAATAGAAACTCACGACGGTTCTTGTAACACTCAGGGTTTCTTTTTCGTCATACTAAATGAGAAGCATTCACAAAGATTTGACCCAAAATGGCACAAGAAGGAAATTTTTCAAACCGGGTACAAGATGTCATTCGACTCTCAAGAGAAGAAGCGATTCGCCTCGGTCATGACTATATCGGCACCGAACACCTCCTGCTCGGTATCATCCGCGAAGGTGAGGGCATTGCCGTCAAGATTCTTCGCAATCTCGGCGTTGATCTTTACAAGATAAAGAAAGCTGTCGAAGATACGGTACGCTCCGGCGGTGCAACGCTTACCATTGGTAATATTCCGCTTACGAAGCAAGCAGAGAAGGTACTCAAAATTACCTATCTCGAAGCTAAGCTTTACAAGAGCGAAGTTATCGGGACGGAGCATCTTCTGCTATCGCTCTTACGCGATGAGGATAATATTGCTGCACAGATATTAAACCAGTTCAATTGTACCTACGACGGCGTCCGGGCCGAACTTGATAATATCATCTCCGGCAGAGCAAGCACACCGCCGAAGCAGCAATCTATATCGGACAAAAAGCCCGAACGCACCAAAACTCCGGTACTCGATAACTTCGGACGTGACCTTACAAAACTCGCAGCAGAAGATAAGCTCGACCCTATTGTTGGTAGAGAAAAAGAAATTCAGCGCGTAACGCAGATTCTTTCACGTCGCAAAAAGAACAATCCTGTTCTAATCGGCGAGCCAGGAGTCGGCAAGACAGCCATTGCTGAAGGTCTTGCGCTTCGGATAATGCAGAAGAAAGTACCTCGCATCCTTTTCGATAAACGAGTCATTACGCTCGACCTCGCAGGACTTGTCGCTGGTACGAAGTACCGCGGTCAGTTCGAGGAACGCATGAAAGCAGTGATGAACGAGCTAGAAAAAGCAAAAGATGTCATCCTCTTTATTGACGAACTTCATACAATAGTTGGCGCAGGCGGCGCATCTGGCTCGCTTGATGCATCAAATATGTTCAAGCCCGCTCTTGCCAGAGGCGACATCCAGTGCATTGGCGCAACGACGCTAGACGAGTACCGTCAGTTCATTGAGAAAGACGGTGCACTTGACAGACGCTTCCAGAAGATCATCGTTGACCCACCGTCAGTAGATGAGACTATCCAAATTCTGACAAACATTGCTTCAAAGTACGAATCACATCATAATGTTCGTTACTCGGCAAAAGCTATTGAGACGGCTGTAAAGCTATCTGATAGATATATCACAGATCGTTTCTTGCCTGACAAAGCAATTGACGTTATGGATGAAGCTGGTTCGAGAGTCCATCTTGCAAACGTCCATGCTCCGAAGAACATCGAGGAGATCGAAGGTAAGATTGAAGACATTAAGGGGCAGAAGAACCTTGTCGTCAAGACGCAGAACTTTGAGGAAGCTGCAAAGCTTCGTGACCTTGAAAAGAAATATCAGCAAGAACTTGAAACTGCTATCATGCAATGGGAACAGGAAGTTGGCGCACAAATATTTGATGTCTCCGAAGATGACATGGCTGATGTTGTCGCCATGATGACAGGCATTCCTGTCAATAAAGTAGCTGAAAGCGAAAGCGTGAAGCTCTTGAAGATGGGCGAAGCATTGCGTGGTGTTATCATTGGTCAGGACGAAGCCGTCGAGAAGCTCACTAAAGCTATCCGCCGCACACGCGCCGGACTTAAAGACCCCGCTCGCCCTATCGGAAGCTTCATTTTCTTAGGACCAACAGGTGTTGGCAAAACAGAGCTTGCGAAAGCCCTCGCCCGCTACCTCTTTGACGGCGAAGAAAACCTTATCCGCATTGATATGTCGGAATATATGGAGAAGTTTTCCGTATCACGTCTTGTTGGTGCACCTCCGGGGTATGTTGGCTACGAAGAAGGCGGACAGCTTACCGAAAAGGTACGGCGCAAACCGTATTCAGTTGTTCTCCTTGATGAGATCGAAAAAGCTCATCCTGATGTCTTTAATATCTTGCTTCAAGTTCTTGATGATGGTACGTTGACCGATTCACTCGGAAGAAAAGTTGACTTCAAGAACACTATCATAATCATGACGAGTAATGTCGGCACGAAGGATATCAAGAAGCAGGCGAAGATCGGCTTCGGTGAATCTGCCGGTGGTGATGAACACGGAAAGATGAAAGATCAGATCGATGAGTCAATGAAACGACTCTTCAATCCGGAATTCCTCAATCGTATTGATGAAACTATCGTCTTCCATTCACTTATTAAAGACGATATCATTCAGATCATCCGAATCTCGCTTGGCAAATTGCTCAAGCGTGTTGAGCAAATGGGTGTTCAGGTCGAGCTATCGCAGACAGCACTTGAGTTCGTTGCCGAACGCGGCTTTGATAAACAGTACGGCGCACGTCCGCTGCGTAGAGCGATGCAAAAATACATCGAAGACCCGATTGCAGAAGAGATACTTAAAGGAACGGTCAAAGACGGCTCTATTGTGAAAGTTGATGTTGCAGC
>JAYUZC010000008.1:0-3173 GCA_043752045.1 Bacteroidota bacterium
CCGCGTCCCTCTTTATTCAAGAGTCCCTTCTCTGCAAGGTTATCTTTGACCTTATGCAGGATGCCGTTGATGAACTTGCTGCTTTCATCGGTGGAGAAATCTTTGGCGATCTCGATAAGCTCGTTGATCGTCGCCTTCGGCGGTATCTCGGGGAAGTACATGAACTCGGTGATACCGATTTGCAAGAGTATCTTATCAATGAGTGCGACGCGAGAGAAATCCCAGTTCGCGAGGCGTTCGGTGATGACGGCATTTATCGCGTCTTCATTCGTACTGAAGCGGCGTAGGAGGTCGCGAGCGAATTCTGTCCCTTGTTCGCCGAGCTTGTCATCGCTTGCGATAACGAGTGTAAAGAGCTGATCGGTATCGCTGCCGTTACCTGCGGCTTTGGAGTAGATCGCCTGCATGACACGCTCACGGGCTAAGCGGCGGCGCGAAAGTTTTTTATCGCGCTCGGGGTCGTTCTCAAATATCTCACCTGTCTCGATCTGAAGTTCTGTCTCTTCAGGAGACATCTCAAGATTCGAGCGGTAATAGAACCTATCTTTTGGTTTCTCTTGTGGTTTATCAGTCATCAGTACAACCCAAACGAAGTTCGACGGTCAATGATTTGCGTTGTTGTTAACTTCTTTTGGTACCAGTCGGTAAATGCTTTCATGCGTTCTTCATAGCTCGCTCCTTTTTTTGCCAAAGAAGCATAAAACCGTTCGCCTTCGAACTTCACCCAGTAGTATTCCACATAGCGAGTACGAGCAAGGTCGGGCTCGGGGTTTCGCAGGTACTTGGCGCAATTTTCTCTGTCAAATGCGCCGATGGTATTAACGAACTGCCCACGAAGTTCATCGGGTGGCTCGGCAAGCAAACGTTTGATGACTTGCTCTTCAGTAAGTCCGAGTTTGCGTTTCTCGACTTCTTCTTCAACTAAAATATCAAGGACGATCTTATCCCATGTCATATTCACGTAGCGTGTGAAGGCGGTATCGCTCACGACGGAGTCACGCTGACCATCACGGACTGTTTGCAAGAACATATCCTTAAAATCACCATAATAGATAGCAGTACTATTAATAACGCCGACCGTATCAAGCGACTTATACTTCCGCTGCTTCTTTACCGAATCAAGCGGAGAAGATTTAACCGCAGACACACAAAATATCGCCGAGAAAAAAAGCACTGCGATGAGTGCTCTTTTTCCTTTACGCTTTACGCTTTCAGCTTTTAGCTTATAATCCAACGACCGTCTCCTCACAGATATAATCTACAACTTTACGAATATCTTTCGTTTTTTCCCATACCGCTATCTGGCGGTCTGCACCGGTGCCGTTATCCATGACGAACTTCACGCCTTCCTCGATGTACTTGCGCGAACCGAGATCGTCAACGACATCATCAATGAACTCCAAGAGTTCTGCAATAAGCAGACGCTCATCTTTTTCTTCTTCGAGACCGAAATCAACGAGCTTGCCGTCAATGCCATAGCGCGATGCGCGCCACTTGTTCTCCATGATGAGTGCGCGGCGGTACTGTCGGTAACCAAGATTTTTCGCTTTGAGTTTGTATAGCTTTGCAGCAATTGCCTGGATTAGCGCAGCTATAGTAACCGACTCCGAGTACCGAAGCGGTATATCACAGATGCGGACCTCAAGTGTCGGGAAGACCGGATGCGGGCGGATATCCCACCATATCTTTTTACCTGTATCAATACAATTTGTTTTGACAAGCAATTTTACTAAGCCGTCGAACTCGCTCCAGCTTTCGTAGCGGTCGGGGATGTTCGTGCGCGGATAGCGGTCAAAGATCTTTGTGCGGAAACTCTTGATGCCCGTATTTGAGCCAAGCCAGAACGGAGAGTTCACTGAGAGCGCAAGCAGATGCGGCAGAAAGTATCTGAACTCGTTCATGATCTGTATCTGCAAGTCGCGGTCCTCGATGCCGATATGCACGTGTAAACCAAAGATGAGGTTAGCACGCGCAAGCAATTGCATTTCCTCGATGAGCTTATCATAGCGTTCATTCGGAAATATCTTTTGGTCGCGCCAATCGGCAAAGGGATGTGTACCCGCAGCAGCTATCTTTAAGCCCTGCGCTGTGGCAAGCTCATTCAAAAACTGACGGAGTGCCTTTACTTCCTTCTCCGCATCCTCGACGGTATTACAAACACCCGTCCCGACCTCAGCGACGGATTGGTGAATTTCCGGCTTGATGCGCTCGGCAAGGATGGTCTTGTTGCCTTCGAGTATCTGCAGGATATGCGACTTCAGGTCGCGCGAAACGGGATCAATAAGCTGAAATTCCTCTTCGATACCAATCGTCAGTGCCGGTGCTTTCGCCATTCGTTTTGAAAGTAAAAAAATATACCTAAATATATCCGAAAAAAAGAAAGGTTAGTTCGGAAGAAGATTTATTCTCCTCCCCCTCTTATCTTTCCCCCCCTGCACATGCGGAGGGGGTTAGGGGGTGGATCTTCCGTATTTCAATGGTGGATATAGACTAAAGCGCTGTCTCTCGCATAAACTGCTCTGCAGAGATTGCAGATACTGGGCTTGCTTTGAAATCTTTTAGATTGCTTGTAATGATGAATTCGGATTTGCTCTCGAGTGCGGAAGCAACTATAACAGAATCTTCAAAGTCTGAAAGATTTATTTCCAACGCTGTTCGAAGTGTTGCTTTACTAACTGGCACTATATCTATAAAATCAATCAAAGAAGTAACGGTCTCTATCGCTCGTTCATGTCCGAGGTTCTTCTTTAATAAGTAGTATATAGTGGGTACACCATGTGATGGTAAGCAGCATCTAATCTTTCCGTCCTTGCACAACGTGAGTAATTCAAGTGATGCGACGTAGCCGTCACGTGCAAGAAAAACATCTAAGATAACATTGAGGTCAATCGTTACGACCATTGCCGAGGTACTTCTCCGTTAGATATTCCATACGAAGATCATCAATTGACACATCATCAGGGATGACCCCAACCATTGATCGGAGTGTTGAGTCAACGCGGCGGTGAGTTACGCGCTCAAGATTTTTTACCAGACGATCGAACACTTCGTCCACGCTAAGGTTATTCTTTTTCGCAAATGAACGAACGAACTCTATCTCCGATGGAGGCAGCTCAATAGTAATATGGTTATGCCCGTTCATATATTGTATAATTCCTTGAGGGTAGAATTAG
>JAYUZC010000009.1:0-3167 GCA_043752045.1 Bacteroidota bacterium
GAAACCAGCGATAGCGATATATGAAAAGATAGGGAGATCATGCGATAGATAATCAATGAAGTTCACTACACTCTGGTTTGACGGTTCCGGAAGTATTCCTGCTTCCATTCCTTCGTGCATAAAATCAAACAAAAGTTGAATGACAAGTATGAGAAGTATGAATGCCGTTGCCTGTAAGAATTTTCCGACGTTCACTTTGAGCACGCCTTTTGAGAGCAAGTAGCCAATACCTATCGAACCAGCGAGTCCGGCGATCATTGCAAGCACATAGTACCATCCGCCTATCCCGGAGCCGAAGGCAAGCAAAAAGAGCGAGAGTTCGAACCCTTCGCGTGCTACCATAAAAAAGACAAAGCTGAACAAACCAATAGCAGCCCAAAGCGATGAGTTGCTACTATAGGATGTAACCTTGGTTTCGATTTCTTTCTTAAACGATTTGCCAGTACGCATCATCCATATCACCATAGTAAGCACAGCAAGCGCAGCCATACCGTAGAGAGCGACTTCGAGTTCGGGATTATTGACAAGTGCTATCGAGCCGAGGGCGTAGGCAGTCGCAGAACAGGCGACGATGGCAGCGATGACTGCGGCTATTGTTACCTTTCGCATTTTTTCTTCGCCGCGTTTACGAAGGACGACGAGTACTGTCATCACAACGAGCACAGCTTCAATACCTTCACGAAAACTGATAAGAAATGCGTTGAGTAACGATTCGAACATAGCTAATGTACAATGTTCCGCTTATGCGGGTTCATGAGCGCCACTTTGCGTTGACGGGCATACTCGCAATCTTGTATATCGGTTGCGCCGTCCAAGCATTGGCTAAAAATTTGAAACGAATGATAGAGCGGCTTGAAGCCATACGCAATGCAAATATCATTTTGCATCTGTACGACACGAGCGTTATCGAACTCGATGATCTTCGCACATGTCGTGCAGATAAGATGATCGTGATGCGGACGGTCAACAGTCTTTTCGTACTGTGCATGTCCCTGGCTGAAACGGTAGCGCGAAACAAGTCCGCATTCATGCAAGAGGTTGAGTGTTTTGTACACCGTCGCTCTTGAGACCTTCGAGTTGTGATTCTTCAAATAGATGAAGAGATTATCCGCGTCGAAGTGATCGTCCCATTCCATCACCGCATCCAAAACCTCGAATCGTTCGGGTGTAATCCTGTACTCGCCGTCCTTCAGGAATTTTCTGAAGATCTCATGCGGAGTCGCCTTTACGGTTTCTTCAATTACTTCCTTCGTTTTCTTCGGTTTTGGTTCGTTTTCGTTAGCCGCCATCGTCTTATTTAGACTCAGTCTTAATTACAAAAATTCCGTTACTTTAGTTCTATTTCTAACACGAAATTACGAACGTAATTCAAGGAATCGGGCAATATCGGCTGGTATTAAGATTAAATCTCTATCTGATATGCGTAGCGAACTTGGTGGGGCGAGCCGAAAGATGTGGTATTTTTGAATTAATTAATTTGACTCAACCAACATGAAACCAACTGATCCGAGAATTATAGATGCTTTGAACGAAGTCCTCAAGGGTGAATTGACTGCTATTAACCAGTACTTTCTGCACGCTGAAATGTGCGAGAACTGGGGATACATGCGCTTGGCAAAATACGTCAAGAAAGAAAGCATTGATGAGATGATCCATGCAGAGAAGCTCATCGAGCGCATTCTCTTTTTGGAAGGCATTCCAAACGTGACCGATTATTTCAAGATTAATATCGGCAAGACCGTCAAGCAGCAGCTTGAGAATGACTTACAACTTGAATATGAAGCAATTCCACGTCTGAACAGCTGTATCTCGCTTGCACTCGAAGCAGGTGATAGCGCAAGCCGCGAACTCTTCGAACATATCCTTATTGATGAAGATAAGCATGTTGATTGGCTTGAAGGTCAGCTTGGGATTATCGAAGAGATAGGCATCGCAAATTACCTTGCCCAGCAAATGCACGTCGAAGGTGCATAAGAATTTAAGAAGAGGGCACACTTCGGTGTGCCCCTACATTACAAAATCTTATTGAACTCTAAGAAGGTCTCTTTATCGTAGAGACAGACAACGACATGGTCAATCGTCTTGAAATTTGGTGCGGATTCTTTTATTGTGTCCAAGATAATCTTAGCGCACTCTTCAAGCGGGAAGTGAAAATATCCTGCGCTGATGGCGGGGAAGGCGATGGAAGAGAGTTTGTTCTCTTCAGCTAACTCAAGCGAAGTACTTACTGCAGAACGTAATTTTTCGTTTTCGTTGCCTTCGCCGTACATTGGTCCGACTGCATGGATGACATACTTTGCCGCTAAATTACCACCTGATGTGATAACAGCAGAGCCGGTAGGGCATGAGCCGATTTCATTACATTCCTTTTGAATAGCATCACCTGCTTCTGCGATAATAGCACCAGCAACGCCGGAGCCGAAACTCAAGAATTCGTTTGCAGAGTTGACGATAGCATCAACATTTTGCAATGCGATATTGCCCTGACGAAGTTCAAGGGTGACATTGCCTATGGAAGTCTTTGTATTAGGTGCAGACATGGTTGTGCGTTTTCAAGTAGTAGAATTTGGATGCAAAAATACGATTACTATACCGATCACTCACCAATACAGAAGTATTACCTGTTCCGAACCGCTTTCAGGAGTTTACTGTTCTTAATGAGCTATATTTAACGCATATTTTATTATTATTCTAACCGTATATATTCAGAGCACTTATGGCAAGCGACGTAGCAGTTAACGGCAAGCCCGAATCACTCGGGCAGACCAAACGCCCAATAGAAATTCTCGAAGACGTAACCATCCGTTTTGCCGGTGACTCCGGTGACGGTATGCAGCTTACGGGTACGCAGTTCACAAATACGACTGCGCTCATCGGTAATGACCTTTCGACTTTCCCTGATTATCCAGCAGAGATTCGCGCACCAATCGGTACTCTTTATGGAGTATCCGGTTTTCAGGTGCATTTTTCTTCAAGAGATATTCACACACCAGGTGATCATCCGGATGTTCTCGTCGCGATGAATCCAGCAGCCCTGAAAGTAAACTTAGGTCAGCTCAAAAAAGGCGGCATTGTTATTCTCAACGAAGATGCGTTCGATGAGAAGAACTTGAAGCTTGCAAAGTACGATGTTAACCCGCTTGATGACGATACGCTTGCAGGATATA
>JAYUZC010000010.1:0-3166 GCA_043752045.1 Bacteroidota bacterium
CGAACTGCCCGCTCATGTGTATCAGCAACGTTAGCCGTGTCTTCAAGAAGCGACTCAATTCCTTTCTTCAGCTCGTGCAGAGTTAAACGAAACCACAACTCCGTCTGCTGATGATAGATGAGAAAAGTTAACTCATCATGGAAATCGGTCAGGGTCAGCTGAAGAGAAAGAAGCGTATCAGTATGAATGTAATCATCGTAGGTCAGCTCTTTACGAAGAGTGATACACTCGATATAATCCGCCGCACGATTACCATATCGCGCTTCAAGTTTCTTCGTTGCCTCTTCTGTTGTGGTATTATGCTTCATTCTTAAAATTCTCTTACTGCTAATTCTTTTACTTGATCGCGCATTACGTTCAGCCCCATATTTATCTCTTCTTTTGAAATATTAAGTGCCGGACGGAAGCGGATGGAGCGGTCGCCGCAGCCGATGATGATAACGCCCTCATCATAACATTTCTGCTTCAAGAGGTCACGCATCTGCGCTTCCTCTACCGTGAATGCACACATCAATCCCTTACCGCGTGGATTCGAGAGGATGTTCGGAAATTCATCAACAAGTTCGGTTATCTTTGAAAGCAAGTAATCGCCTTGCACTCGCGCATTCTCGACTAAGTTCTCATCACGGATAATCTCAAGATAACGCTGTGCGCGAATCATATCAACAAGATTACCGCCCCATGTAGAGTTGATACGGCTTGACTTTAAGAAAACATTATCATGTACTTCATCAATACGGCGCGATGCCAAAAGTCCGCACACCTGCATCTTCTTGCCGAATGTCATTATATCTGGTTTCACATAATGCTCATGCGCCCATGTCTTTCCTGTCAAGCCAAGACCTGTCTGCACTTCATCATAAATAAGAAGTGCATCGTTCTCATCTGCGAGTGTGCGAAGTGTCTGATGGAAGTTCTCCGAAAAATAATTATCTCCGCCCTCACCTTGAATCGGCTCGATGATGATAGCAGCAATCTGATCGGGATGATTCATGAACGCTTCTTTCATCTGCTTGAGCGATGTTTCCTCGGCGTCCTTTGCTTTTGCAAGATTCACATCATTCAACGGGAAGGTCAGGAACGGTGCATCAATGCGAGGCCAATCCTTGAACTTCGGGAAGTACATCGTTTTCACGGGGTCAGTGTTCGTAAGTGAGAGCGCATACCCGTTTCGTCCGTGAAACCCATGACGGAAATGCATGATAAGCTGACCGCGTTCTGTCGTATAACCTTTCAGGAAGTTCTTTCGAACCTTCCAATCGAATGCAACCTTCAACGCATTCTCTATCGCCGCGCCGCCACCTTCGATGAGGAATAAGTGAGGTAAGTATTCAGGTATAGCAACTTGACTGAACGTCTCGACGAACTCTGCCATCTCGACAGTGTAAGCATCAGAGCTTGAGGGTTTATTTATCGCAGCACCTATCATCCTCTCACGCAAATCAGCAGTCATCATCTTCGGATGGTTTAACCCGACAGGACCTGATGCGAAGAATGTGAAGAAATCGAGGAAGCGTTTGCCTGTGCGTGCATCGTAGATGAAGTTACCCTGCGATTTATTCAGGTCAACGACAAGGTCAAAGCCATCCACGAGCAAATGTTTTGCAAGCGACTCATGCACTTTATCAGGAGCAATATGCACCGAACGAGAAGACATCGTCTCGAGCGTATTCTTTATCTCACTAGTTGTGCGCACTTCTATTGTATTTGTCTTTAGCATATTAATACCTATGTTCTTCTTCGCTAAGAAATGCAAAAGGCAGTCCCATGTTGTAAGGACTGCCTTTTTACTACTTCAACTGTCCTTACGATTATTTCAACGAAGCAAGGACTTCTTCAACCTTATCAACGATCTCCGACGATGTGAAGGGCAAGCCCTCAACTTTATTGATGCTAATAACATCAATAAGAAACTCCGAACGGATGATACGGCTAAGCTGACCAAGATTTAACTCCGGTATGATAACCTTCTCAAAGTTCTTGAGGATATCACCGAGATCCGGTGGAAGCGGATTGATCCAACGTAAGTGCGCTGCTGATACACCCTTCGATGCAAGTTGCTCTTGAGCTGTTGTGATCGAGCCGTATGTACCACCCCAACCGAGGAGAAGTACTTTACCGCTCTTTGCACCAAGTATTTCTGTCGGCGCAATATCTTTCGCAATTCCTTTTACTTTCTCTGCACGCAAGCGAACCATGAAGTCATGGTTTGCCGGTTCGTAGTTTACGTTACCTGTGATGTGTTGTTTTTCCAAGCCACCGATGCGATGCTCTAAACCAGATGTACCCGGTATAGCCCACGGACGAGCATTATTCTCATCACGCGCATACGGCATGAACTCATCACTTGTTGACTGCGTCAAACGTTTGGTGACGATTTCCGGAAGTGTATCCGCATCAGGGATGAGCCATGGCTCTGCACCGTTTGCGATGTAACCGTCTGTCAATAGAATAACAGGCACCATGTACTTGAGCGCGATCTTCGTCGCTTCGTATGCTGATGCAAAACAATCTACAGGGCTTTTCGCCGCAATAACTGCAACAGGGCACTCGCCGTTACGTCCGTAAAGAGCTTGCATAAGATCTGCCTGCTCTGTTTTTGTCGGAAGACCAGTTGAAGGACCGCCGCGTTGAACGTTAACGATGATAAGTGGAAGCTCTGTCATCACTGCAAGACCGATAGCTTCTGCTTTGAGTGCAAGTCCCGGACCAGATGTTGTCGTCAGTGCAATGCTTCCTGTATAAGCCGCACCAATAGCAGATGCAATACCTGCTATCTCGTCTTCTGCTTGGAATGTCTTTACACCGAAGTTCTTATACTTCGATAGCTCATGCAAAATATCTGATGCAGGAGTGATAGGATATGAACCCAAAAATATCGGAAGCCCGGACTTCACTGATGCAGCAACAAAGCCGAGAGCAGTTGCTTCATTACCCATAATGTTACGGTACTTACCCGGCGTGAACTTCGCCGGCTTGATCTCATAACGTGCAGAGAAAAGCTCTGCTGTTTCGCCGAGATAGTATCCTGCCTTGAGTGAGCGAACGTTCGCTTCATAGACCTGCTCGTTCTTACCAAACTTTTCCTTAAGCCACTGGAGCGTTGGCTCCATTGGGCGGTTATATAGCCAGTAAAGAAGACCAAGCGCCACCATGTTCTTGGAGC
>JAYUZC010000011.1:0-3165 GCA_043752045.1 Bacteroidota bacterium
TTATCTACTTACGAACGACACGTAGAACTTCTTCCCCGTCGTGAAGA
Organism: Bacteroidota bacterium; assembly: GCA_043752045.1. Taxonomy (GTDB): domain Bacteria; phylum Bacteroidota; class Ignavibacteria; order Palsa-1295; family Palsa-1295; genus DATDEW01. The sequence continues at coordinate 48 of JAYUZC010000011.1, forward strand.
TTTTCAGTTCATACTTCCATCTACACCTGTAACACCAGTAAAGAACGAGCAATGACAGAAAGATTATATAGCGAGAATCTGCAAAAGGTCTATGGCAAGCGAACAGTTGTCAAGGGGTCGTCTGTATCGGTCTCCCCCGGCGAGATCGTTGGGCTTCTTGGACCAAATGGTGCAGGTAAGACAACCACTTTTTACATGATTACCGGTCTTGTCAAGCCGAACAAAGGGAAAGTGTTTCTCAATGATGATGACATTACCCCGCTACCCATGTATGCTCGCGCAAGAAGAGGCATCGGTTACCTTCCGCAGGAATCATCTATTTTTAGAAAGATGACGGTCGAAGAGAATTTGCTGGCTGTTCTTGAGTTAATGCCGTACTCAAAACAAGAACGCAAACAAAAAGCAGAAGAATTACTTGAAGAATTCGCTATTACTAATATCAGAAAATCAAAGGGGTTTGTACTCTCAGGCGGCGAACGACGCCGATGCGAAATTGCCCGCTCTCTTGCTACAAATCCAAAATACATTCTTCTTGATGAGCCTTTTGCAGGCATTGATCCTATTACGGTCGAAGAGATTATGCAGACCATCATTCGACTCAAAAATAAGGGCATAGGCATCCTTATTACCGATCACAACGTCCACGAAACGCTCTCTATCACTGACAGAGCATATATCCTCATTGATGGGACGATATTCGCAAGCGGCACTGCTGATGAGTTAGCAAACAATGAGCAAATTCGGACAATGTATCTCGGTGAGACCTTTACGCTTGAACGTTATAATACACTATTACCCAATGACGGGAAGTAGCTCGGCTTTCTCCGGTTCTCCTACGAGGTGATAGATTGCATCAGAGACTCTTTCCATAAGCCACATAGGGGTTGAGGTAGCACCTGTTATACCAACAGTTTGCGCATTAGTCAACCATTCTACCTTAATTTCTTCTTCGCTCTCTATAAAGTACGTTCTCTCGTTCACACCCTTTGCAATATCAAAGAGGACTTTGCCGTTTGAGCTTGCACGACCGGCAACAAAGATCATCACATCATTCGCTTTGGCAAATTCGATAAGCTTCTTTTCTCTTCCCGATACTTGTCCGCATATAGTATCTTTTGCATGGAATTCGACAGCATCCTCTTCCATCGTTGCAACGACAAAATCCTTTATCTTTTCTTTAAGCGCATCACGAATGGCGTAAAAGGTCGGCTTATCCATCGTTGTCTGAGAAAAGAGGACTGTCTCTTTATCCAGAGCAACATTCGCAAGTGCTTCTTGAACAGTCTTTACTACAATAGCTTCATCATTGACTACGCCACGCAAACCAATGACTTCAGCATGGTCTTTCTTACCAAATATGACGATCTGAAATCCTTTGTCATAGAACTTCTTAATACGCTCTTGTACTTTTGTTACAACAGGACACGTAGCATCAATAACTTCAATACCAAGCTCAGTTAGTCTCTTATAAGTTGATGGCGGTTCGCCATGGGCACGTATCAGTATCTTGGTATTCTTTCCCTGATCGAGATTATCTTTTGCGATTCGCTCAAAGTCTGTATGCTTGATAGTTTCTAAACCAATCTCGCCTAATCTTCCAGTCTCGACGGGATTATGAATTATATCACCGAGAGAATACAGTTTATCTGCTGATTCAAGCTCATGCTCTGCGAAATCCACAGCACGAACCACTCCCCAGCAAAACCCTGAATTTCTATCGATATTAACTTGCATTGTTATGATCTTTCTTTAGCTAATACGACAACCCTTGTAACTTGTTCCTCGATGCCGAGCGAGGTGGTATCAAGTTCAAGTGCATCGTCTGCTTTACGAAGCGGACTTAACTTTCTCTCGGAGTCGCGCTTATCGCGGTCTTCTATTTCTTTCGTCAATGCTGCGATCTGAACTTTCATTCCTTTTGTCATAAGTTCATTGAACCGGCGCTGTGCCCTTGCCTCTGCAGAAGCTACCAAGAACACCTTCAACTCCGCATCAGGAAAAACGACTGTCCCGATGTCCCTACCATCGAGCACTACCCCGCCGTCATTACCTATCTCTTGCTGAAGAGCTACCATCTTTTCGCGGACTTCAGGTCGCGTAGAGAACTGACTTGCAAGAACAGCTATCTCCGGTGCTTGTATCTCGTCAGCAACTTGTTTCCCTTCAAGCAAGATATTTCCGTGCTCATCAAAGTCAATATAGACACGATCTGCAAGACTGGCAACCATATCATCATCGGGGTTAGTCACATCCCACTGTCTGCAATAGAGCGCAAATGCGCGGTACATTGCACCCGTATTAATATGCAAGTACCCCAGCTTACCTGCGACGAGCTTCGCTGTCGTGCTTTTGCCTGAAGCAGTTGGTCCGTCTATGGCGACGATTATTCCGTTTTGTCTCACGCCTAATTTCTAAATTCGGTGCTTACAATGTTGAGTTCTTTCGGATAGGTCATGTTTCCTATCGGCGTTGAGATTGTCGGCTTTGCATTTAACTGCAAACGTGACGTCCCCTGCCCTGCAATAGCCATCGCAAGGTTAGCCATATCCTCATACCCTTTATTGCCAAAGAACTGCTTGAGGTCAACTGATACTTGAAGCGGGATCATTGTTGTCGCGCCACCATCGGGGAGTGTGACTGGACTACCGATACCACCTGTTATCGTCTCTTTACCATCAATCAATAAGCGCCAGGGAAACTCTTGAAGAGCAAAGGTACTTGACAAGTTTGACTTTGGATCTTTTTGATTCGGATTCTTTGCAGCAACATTGAGAGTGAAGGTCAATGGGAATTTGCCTGTTGCGAAAGCCGTTCCAAGATTAATACCGTCCATCACAGTAATATCAGACATAGACCTCTTGCCAGACATATTGATACCTGCAAGGTTAACATTCACAGCATCCTGTAACTTGAACTGGACGCGCGTTAAGCCCATGAGGGCGTTTAGCTGCGCGCAGGAATTGAGCGAGAGGAGCATACCACCACCAAGTGCGGCTGCGATAAAGAACAGAGTTGCGAAGATCGTATTTCTTTTCATTTGGTTATGTTATATATAATGAAAAACGCCCTACCGAGGCAGGGCGTTCATTTACTTTTGTTCATTGTGCGGAGCGGACGG
>JAYUZC010000012.1:0-3164 GCA_043752045.1 Bacteroidota bacterium
GAGGTATTCATGTCATCGGATTTTGGTACTACCTGGACAAGACGAACTCCACCAATTAGATCAAATGATGTCGTAAGGTACATCAACTTTTTCGATGCGATGATAGGTGTTGTGGGTACTGATAAAGGTGAAGTGTATATGACTCGCGACCAAGGAATCACATGGTCACTTATTCGAAAAGTCTCATCAGTTGGTGCGATAGCATTTCTTGGTTCGCCTGATAATATCATTATATCATGCCATGCTGCCTTCGGAGAAATGGTCTCAACTCGTGACGGCGGGGCGACATGGTTAGTGCAATCCTTAGGTACATATACTCCCGACGTAAAGGCATTGCTCGGTTCATCTGCTATAGCTCTTGTAGGGTATACACCCGCTGTCGGCAACTCCGAACTTCATTTAATGAAAACCATTGACTACGGAGTAACATGGACATCGCTTCCCGGAATAATGGATTTCGATACATACTCGTTTGATGTTGACCCCTGCGATCCACAGTTTGTCTATGTTGTAAATGAGGATGGTTCTGTAACGCGCGATTTCATGGCGCAGATATACCGCTCGACAGATGGCGGTAACTCATGGCTTATTTCAGACCAACAACCAATCCCCGGCTCGAGCGAATACTACAGCGGATCCATCTGGCTGACAGGCAATGCCATCTTTGTACAAACGGTAGCCAATGGAATTCTCAGATCGACTGACAAAGGCGTGTCATGGGTAAACATTGGAGGTCCAAGTGCAACATTCGATACTCGTTTGGTCTGTGCAATGAATGCAAATCTCGTCTTTGCCGCTGATAATAACGGCTCAATCTGGCGGACACAAAATAGCGGCGGAGATTCACTTGCGATAGGGTCGCTGTATCAAACACTTTCCTCATCACCGCTTCGACTGTTCTCAACTGATTCACTTATCAGTTGTGATACACCTGTAGTTTCAATGGTATGGCTACGAGGAGGGTTGTGCAAATTTCCAAAAGTTATTGGTGAAAAGATAACCGGCAGAGACTCACTCGACTATAAAATTGTTACCGGAATTGGTGATTCATTGCGAGGTAATGATTCTGCAAGACTAAGTTTTCAACCAAGGGGCAGTGGTGATAGAAGAGGGTACTATGTTATCCTCCTTGAAGATGGTTCTGAAATAGCTATACCGCTTGAAGGGTATGGTAAGTCTATCAAGTATATTGAGCCGTTCACCGTCAGTGCTTCTACTGATACAATTGGCGGGTGGGTTGCTGTACCGTTTGCAATCACAGGACTCGATAGACCACTAGACATTGAATTGACGGTCAACTTTGATCCTTCGCTTACTTACCTTGGTTCATTTGATAATAATGGCAAACAGATAGATGTCCCGAATCAATCATGGCAAGGCAGAGCACGAATACTTGTACCGAAAGATGTGATTCGATTAGATTCAGCTTCAGGATTTGCTTATTTTATTGTTTATCCAAGAGAAGGACCGTGCCCGCAAGTATTCTTTGACTCTATAAGCATTACAAGTCCTACCGCTCCTTGTGAATATACTCTCGGCGCAGGTGTCGTAGCAGATGTATGCCCTCCCGAAGGGTGCGGCATAATGATATTGACAAACTTCATCTTGAAGGGTGAGATGCCGGATCTTCGTGCATTCCCGAATCCGAGCAGTGGTGTACTTTTTATCACTACTGACAAAACTGTTGGTGACGTACAGATACGAATCACCGATGAGAACGGGAAGCAACATTACACGAATCAAGCAAAGCTACTCGCTTCACAAAAGATAGAACTTGACTTGCATAGCTTACCTGCCAGACGTTACACTCTCGAAGCCGCTAACGAGCAAGGCAGAAGAACACTTTCTTTCATCATGCTGCGATAGCAGTGTCTGTTGGTACCAGTGTTTGCATTATCTTTGTAATTTCCGGAAGACGCTCGATCTCATCTGTTGCAGAAAGCTTTACAACTAATCGCATGATCTTCTTCTCGTTGACAAGCCGTACTTTGTTCACACCAATCACAGGGAAACGATCAATGATCTTCGGAAAGAATCCTTGATAGTATTCTGACTGGTCTTCTTTGGGAAGTAATAATCGAAGTGTACGCGTGACTTCATCGAATGTAACTCCGCGAACACCCAAACGACGTGCAAGCATCCTGATATGTGCAGCACCAAAGAGCGAGGTTACTTCCTCGGGAGCAGTACCAAATCTATCGGTTAGTTCGGAGCGAAGTTCGGTAAGTTCTTCTTCGGTTGTTATCATACCGAGCTTTTGGTAGAAGCTGAAACGCTCGGCGTCATCTTCTACATATCTATCGGGTATAAGAGCATCAACTCCGAGCGAAATAGTTACTTCATCAGAATCTTCGGCACGTTTGCGAATAAAGGCATTGCGCGCTTTTGTCGTTGTCGGAAGATTCTTGAACAGGTCTTTAAACTCCTCCTCTTTGAGTTCATCAACAGCTTCTGCAAGTGTTTTTTGGTAGAGATCAAATCCTATCTCATTGATGAATCCGCTCTGCTCGCCTCCGAGCAAGTTACCGGCTCCGCGAATCTCAAGATCGCGCATGGCAAGCTGGAAGCCTGCGCCGAGATCAGAAAATTCTTCCATTGCTTCAAGTCGCTTGAGAGAGTCTTTCGAGAGTGTCTTAATCGGATTGGTAATAAGATAACAGTATGCCTGTTCATTCGAGCGGCCAACTCTTCCGCGAAGCTGATACAACTCAGCAAGACCAAAGTTCTGTGCTCTGTTGATGATGATTGTGTTCGCATTCGGCACGTCAAGACCGGACTCAACGATCTTAGTTGCTAAAAGTATATCTATCTTTCGCTCCAAGAAGTCGCGCATGACTTTTTCTATCTGGGTCGGAGGCATTTGCCCGTGAATAATACCTCGTCGCGAACGAGGGGCTATCTCACGTAACTTATCAGCAAGCAGTTCAATATCCTTCACCTTATCATTGATAGCATATATCTGTCCGCCGCGTTCAAGCTCCCGGCTTATTGCCTTCCCGAGGATGACATCATCAATTCCGACAAGTATCTCTGTCATAATAGGCAGCCGGTTCTTGGGAGGTGTTTCGATGACAGAAAGATCTCGTGCACCAAGGAGTGAGAAGTTCAGTGTTCTCGGAATCGGTGTTGCTGTGAGAGTCAACGTATCAATGTTTGTACGAAGT
>JAYUZC010000013.1:0-8022 GCA_043752045.1 Bacteroidota bacterium
TTTGCTTGTGCGTCGTAGGCATCTTTATCAGACCACGTCTCGCGCGGATCTCGTTTCGCTTACGATAACATCAATAGTACAATCACCCCAAACACAATCCGATACACACCAAACCCTACAAAGCTATGGCTGCGGACGAACTTGATGAGCCAGCGGACAACGACTAAGGCAGAGATAAATGCCGTGAGTAAGCCGATACCAAGTGTTGCGATCATTTCAGTAGTAATGAGATCGCGGTACTTGATAAGTTCATAGCCCGATGCTGCTACCATGATAGGAAACGAGAGAAGGAAGCTGAACTCCGTCGCAGCTTCGCGGCTCATGCCTCCGGCATAACCGCCCATGATGGTTGCCCCTGAACGTGAGACACCGGGAATAAGTGATAGTACCTGCGAGAGACCAACTATTATTGCGTCTCGCATCGTCATTGAGCCGATCGTTCTTGAATGAGTACGTTTGACAACAATCTTTTCAATAATTATCATTATAATACCACCAACAATGAGACTGATTGCAACACTTGTCGGCGAGAAGAGAAATGCCTTGATCTGTTTATGAAAGAGAAAACCCATGGTAGCCGCCGGTAGGAATGCAATTGCCAAATGCGTCCGTAATAAGCCGGGTCCGGCGGCGATGTGTTTAGAGGTTATCGCCTTTACCAATCGAGTCCGAAACAAAAATCCAACCGCAAGTATAGCCCCAAGCTGAATAACTACCTCGAATAGCTCCGCCTGTTCTGCGCCGACGATACCGTGAAAGTTCAGGTAGTGGTCAGCGAGAATGAGGTGTCCTGTTGAGGAAACAGGGATGAATTCCGTCAGCCCCTCAACAAGCCCGAGTATCGTAGAAATAGCCCAGAGCGGTAGATACATCAATTGCTATAATATAATACTGCAAATTTACGGGTTCTAAGCACTCTCATATATGAATAAGACGAAGAATCTCCGTCTTCACCCTCACCCTATTTCTAAACCTTCTCCCTTACTCCTACGTTTGTAACGGGCAAATTTTATACCCATAGATGAATTCTTCACGTACAACGACAATTGGTATTTTCCTTATCCTTCTGGTCTTTTTCGGATGGATGATGTTCAATCAGCCCGAACCACAGCCGCCAAAACCGGCTGCGAAGCAAACAGCTGCTACAGATAGCACAAAACCGGCAACGACTCCCTCTGCTACTACAATAGCTCCCGCTCCTGCAGCATCTGCTGTGGTCAAAGCTGACTCTGCAATTGCCGAGGCATCGAAGAAGATCGAGACACCACTTGTAACAGGTACGATCTCAAGCAAAGGCGGTACCATCAGTTCATGGGTGATGAAGAATTACCTTACATGGGATAAGAAGCCGCTCGACCTCGTTGACCAATCAGCAAACGGCAAGCACGGTGATGCACAGCTTCGCTTTGTTGCATCGGACGGGAAAACCGTTTCTACGGCAAACCTAAACTTCGCACTTGATAACAATGCACCAGTAACGCTCAAAGAAGGTGATACCACGAAGGTTACTCTCAAAGCTACCATTGATTCATCTGCATACATCACCAAGACATTTACCTTCACCGGTGATGATTATATTGTAGGTATCGAGTATCATTTGTTTGGTATGCAATCGAAGCTTACCGGCTATCGGTATTCGCTTGAGACCATCAATAATCTTCCGTATGCAGAAGAACATGCCGACATTGAATCACAATCTGCTCGCGCATATATTCATACGGCCGGCGGCACCGAAGAGATAGATGCGACCGACCCGAACGAACCGCTTCGTAAGTCAATAAATGGCACTGCTCTCTATCTCGCAAATCGCACAAAGTATTTTGTTCAGTCGCTTATGCCTGTTAGTCCGCAGCTTGAAAGCTCGGAAGTCAATGGCTCTGCAAAAGCTCTTGCTGATGGGAAGACCGTCGAAACATATTCTCTGACAGCAACAATGCCTATCGGCAATGCGAACAACGATACGATTCGCGCTAACTATTATTTAGGTCCGCTTGAGTATAATCGTGTCTCGACGTTGAAGCCATCGCTTGATGGCATTATGGATTTTGGTTGGAGCTTTCTTGTCCGCCCGATAAGCATCTATCTTCTTTACCCCATCTTCATGTTCCTCCATGGCTTCATCGCCAACTGGGGACTTGTCATTATCTTCTTCTCAATCATTGCAAAACTCTTAACCTATCCGCTCTCGATAGGGCAGATGAAGTCAATGCGCAAGATGCAGACGGTGATGCCGGAAGTTGCTAAGATAAAGGAGCAGTACAAAGACGATCCGAAGAAGCTTCAGGAAGAGACGTTCAAGATATATCGTATGTATGGCGTGAATCCGGCGGGCGGATGTTTGCCTCTCCTCTTGCAAATGCCGATACTCTTCGCACTCTATTCTGTGCTCGTAAATGTTATCGAGCTTCGCCAAGCGCCGTTCATGCTCTGGATAACAGATCTATCAGTACCTGATAAGTTGATCGATTTCGGCGCAACATCAATACCGCTACTCGGTAGTCATATTTCCGGTTTGACGATACTGATGGTCATCACGATGGTAATCCAATCGCTAACAACAGTAACCGATGAGCGCCAGAGGAAGATGGCATACATCATGCCAGTACTCTTTATGTTCCTCTTTAACGGATTGCCTGCAGGTGTTGGTCTTTACTACTTCATGTTCAACGTATTCGGTATCGCGCAGCAACTTTATAATAAGAAGTTCTTACCGCCGCTTGATCTTGAGCAGATGAAGAATGACTCCAAAAACAAAAAGGGATTCATGTCAAAGATGCAAGACATGGAAAAGAATGCCCGCGAAGCCCGCCAAAAGCAAAGCAGCGGACAGCTACCACCTCCGAAGAAGGGGAAGAAGAAGTAGTCTATAACTTTACAAAAGACACACTAGACTTACAAAACTATACTGAAGGAAAGTTCTAAGCGGACTCTGTACGAATACGATTTTGTAACTGTATAGTCTAAAAAACACAGAGCCGAAAGAACGGTTCTTTCGGCTCTGTTGTGTATACTCCATCACTCAGCCTTACTACCAAAGCTCCAATTTATCTAGAGAGAGAATAAACTTGCCACAAAGGTAGATAGCAATGTCAAACTGACAGCGATTAACATGTTTTTCCAAAAGGGCATAGTATCAAGTCGAAGAACAGAAAATGCTAAACCAAGCATAGGAAAAAAATAGATGCCCTGGTTAACCACATGATCATGTGGCTTTTCCACTGCAAAGAGGGCAGGGATAATAAATCTATTAACGGCAAAGGCAGAAAACCAAAGCACCATAGCAAGTGATACTATTTTTATGCTCGTTTGCGTATTCATACTTGACTTGACAGTTAACTCCATGTTCAAATAAACACACCATGTTTCATTTAGTTCATTATAAAGCCCCGCCGGACATCATAATGGCTCCACCTAATCCTCCCAAAATTGCGCCCCATGGTCCACCAATAGATCCCGCAACCCCACCACCTAATGCTCCAAAAGCATCTTGTTGTGCCCATCTGTTTTTCTTAAAAAACATATACGTTGACCAAGGATTCACATATTGTGGACGTGAACTATTCAGCTTTGTCATTGGACTGTATACTATGGCACGCTGATGATATTCAAATGCTGGCCAAGTTAATGAATCATCTGAACGCCAGTAAGCAACACTATAGCGTCCTATAGCAGCCCCAATTAACAATACTTGTTCTTCAGGCCCACTTAGATTTGCTACTACAGAATCTTCCAACGCAATCAAACCAGAAATTTGATCTTCTAAGCTAAGTAAACTTCCTGGTGTCGTTGCACCGAGAATCACAGCCATTTGATCCATATAAGATTGCGCGAGTGAACTAAAAGGTGCATTGTTCAGAATACTATCTCTGCGAGTGACAGCGAACCTACAAAGCTTGAGATGCTTAGCAAGAGTATCAGGGTGAAGAGAGTAACCCAACACGCTGTCCACGAAGTGGATTGCCAATGTGTCTGAATTCGGATAAAGAGTATCGATATAGATGTTCATACCCATCCGGTTATTGATATACTCCAACCCTTCGTTATGGATAGCCCCTAAATAATCGTAAGGATTATTTGTATTGACAAACGCAGGTTTCTTCCAATTATTTTCGCTGTAAAGTTTTGGTGAATCATCACGGATTGATGTATCAGTTGCCTCACAGCCGACCAATATCGCTAAACAAAGATAAATACTTACCAAGGGAAATAGGTGTTTCTTAATCATACTTTAGAAGTAGTTAGTAAAAAATATATAATATATAAGTATATCCTCAACCGGATTATTTTCGGACATTGCCTTCAAATTTTTTTTACTTTTTTCTGTAGTGCCAGTATTGATCTGTTAACAGAACGTTGGATTGTGTCGGGTCTGGAGTGCAATATGCTCGCTGTCTCTTCGATGGAATCGGTTTCCATGAGCCAATGCAAGACCTCTCTGCTTCTTTGAGGAAGCGATGCAATGAGCATCTCCACATGATCTTTCCTCTCGAACCGATAGGTATCTACACCATTATCCGACATATCATGCCCGTTAAACTTTTGCATCTTCTTGTTTCGCCCTGCTTGCTTCATGAGCCAGTTACGACTGATAACACAAAGTAAACTTATGAGATGTTCAAGCGTCTGGATGTCCTTGACAACATCTTTATGTAAGAGAACAGAAAGCGCAGTCATAAACGCATCTTCATTCTGCTCTTTGGCAGATGAAGGCGACCTATGATGCAAGTACCGCGTAACCCTATCGCGGATTAAGACGAAATTGGACGAAGTAATTTCCATAACTTTGTATATATATATATATATATCAAAATCGATCAGTGGATGCAAGGCAAACAGAGATCACAGTGACAATAAACGTGTACTAATAAAACGCTTAAAACCTTTAAAGTTACACAAGATGCTAAAGAAAAATGAAAAAATAATTGGGCATTAATTCTTACACTTTGCATTAGCTTTGTTTGTTCATAACTAACACATGTCACTCGCATCGCTTCACGATACTATTTGTGCACTCTCGACGCCGCCGGGCAGAAGCGCTATTGCTTCTATCCGCGTGACGGGCGAGGATGCTATACGCATCGTAGCGAAAGTCATAGATAGCCCCGATAAACTTTTCTCCGCTCTATCGGGAAGTTCTGTCTATACGAATCTCCTTGATAGTAATAGTATTGCGATAGATGATTGCCTCGTTGCAGTCTATCGGGCGCCGAATAGTTTTACGGGCGAGGATGTCGTCGAGATATTCCCGCATGGCTCGACGGTCATCACTGATATTATTCTTGAGCGGCTCGTTTCGCTCGGGGCGCGGCTTGCCGAGCCAGGCGAGTTCTCCCGTCGGGCGCTGATGCATGGTAAAATGGGACTTGAGCAGCTCGAAGAGATCAATCTTCGCGTCGATGCCGCAAGTCCGCACCAGCTTGAGCGGGCAAAAAGCATGGTGCAGCAAAAATACACACGTCTTCGTGCTGTATATGACAGGATAATCGAGCTTTTATCGCTTGTCAATGCGCAAATTGATTTCGGCGAGTCGGATCAGATAGAAATTGACGGCTTCGAACAAAGAGTTACCGAAGTAAAACGCGAGCTAAGTGATATACTTACAGCCGCAAAAAACAAGACACTCAATAAAGGATACATCAGCGTATCATTTGTCGGCGAGCCGAATGTAGGCAAGAGTAGTTTGTTCAATGCACTGCTTAAATATGAACGAAGTATCGTGAGCGAAACGCCCGGCACAACGCGCGATTACATCGAAGCATTTATCACGCTTGACGGATTCAGAATAAAGCTCATTGATACCGCAGGTATCCGTGAATCGGTTGACAGCATTGAGTCTCGAGGCATCGCACTCGGTAAAGAAGCAGCAGAAGAAGCGGATGTTCTACTTCGAATATCTGATCCGAGTTCGCGAAGCATCACAGCAAATGCGAATGAAATACTCATTCACAATAAATCAGATGTTGATGATTACCAAGGCACAAATGCAGTATCAGCAAAGACAAAAGAAGGTATTGAAAAACTAATTTCTGTTATTGAAAACGAACTCCGTAAGATAGATACCGACTCCTCCTCGCTATCTCTATCGCAAACCGAGACCTCAAGCATCGAACGTGTACTTTCACTTCTTGAAAATGTCTTACACTTTTCAGATGTTACACTCCTGGCTGAAGACCTTCGTGAAGCGGCAGAAACGATCGCAACTTTGGTTGGTCTGAATATCAGCGAAGATAGCTTAAATCACATATTTATTAAAATGTGCATAGGAAAATAGATAAATTTTATATAATTTATTTATTTACACACATTTATTCTATTTCCACGTGGAACATTTTGCAGATGTCATAGTTGTTGGCGGTGGCCATGCCGGTATCGAGGCAGCGGCTGCTGTATGGCGTATGGGGCTGAAAGTTCGGCTCCTCTCTCTGCAATCCCATAAAGTAGGTGAGCTTTCCTGCAATCCCGCTATCGGCGGAACAGCAAAAGGGCAGGTCGTCAAAGAAATAGATGCACTCGGCGGACTCATGGGCGAAATAACCGACGAGACGCTTTTGCATTTCCGGATGCTGAACAAATCCAAGGGTCCGGCAATATGGTCGCCACGAGCGCAAGTTTCGAGAAGCCAGTATCCTATTGTGGCTCAAAGAAAACTCAAAGAACTTGACCCTGATATAATAGTAGAAGCGAATGTCTCGAAGATCTGGATTGAGGATGGCAAGGTACAGGGAGTCGTTTTGGCTGACGGGAAAAAGCTCTCATCGAAGGCAGTAATTATCTGCGCCGGAACATTCCTCAATGGTGTTATGCATACCGGTGCAAGCCAGATCATTGGCGGTAGATATGGCGAAGAACCCACGTTTTTGGCTACAGAACCCGAGGGTGCTCTAAATTTACACACGTTTCGGCTCAAAACAGGGACTCCGCCGAGGGTATCTCTAAAGAGCATAAACAAGCAGAATCTTGAAGTACAGGATGGAGACGAGAAGATAACTCCTTTCTCGGTTCGATCGAAAGTCACGCCGAAGAACAAGATCCATTGCCTGATAACTAATACTTCCGAAATCACACACTCGGAGCTTGCGAAAGGATTTGAGCAGTCCCCGATGTTCACCGGCAGAATCCAGGGCAAGGGTCCAAGATATTGTCCTTCTATAGAAGACAAGGTGACACGATTCCCGGATAAGACTTCCCATCATATATTCCTCGAGCCCGAAGAAGAGGATGGTGATACTGTCTATGTCAATGGATTTTCTACGAGCTTACCGGCAGATGTCCAGCTTAAGGCGCTCAAGACTCTTCCCGGATTAGAGGATGTCGAGATGCTCCGCGCGGGTTATGCAGTCGAGTATGACTACTTCCCGGCATACCAGCTTTTTCACACCCTTGAAAGCAAACATTGCGACGGGCTTTATTTTGCAGGGCAGGTAAATGGCACGTCCGGCTATGAAGAGGCAGGGGCACAGGGAATAATTGCCGGTATAAATGCTGCATCTAAGATAAAGGGAATGCCTGATTTTGTTCTCCGCCGAGACGAGGCATATATTGGCGTCCTCGTTGACGATCTTATTAATAAGCTTCAGGAAGAGCCATACCGCCTCTTTACTTCCAGCGCGGAATACCGTCTGTTGCTACGACAGGATAATGCCGATATGCGCCTCTCGGAAAAGGCATTCGAGTATGGGCTTATTCCCGAAGAAGAACTACGGAAGGTACAAACCAAACGAGACCTCATCCGTCAGACACTTGACTGGACAGAGCGTGAGAGAATTATCGTTTCGACTGATCCGGTAGTAAGAAAGTCAGGCAGAGAGTATTTACGTAGTTCTTCGGCATCTATTGCAGATTTTATTACCCAATCTACCACAAGAGACGGCTTCCTTGGTTCGGTCATCTCTAATGATGAGCTGATTACCCTTATAGATACAGAGATTAAGTACGAGGGGTATATTAAGCAGCATCTGAATCAGATAGGGCGGATGAAGCAGAATGAACTGAAATCGATTCCAAGGCAGTTCAAGTTTGACA
>JAYUZC010000014.1:0-8021 GCA_043752045.1 Bacteroidota bacterium
TAAATCCGACCCACCTCGTTATTTTGTACTTACATAGCAAGGTATGTGGGTCCCACTGTTGTGGGGAGAGGATCTTCATACGTTTGTAAGCCGGGCGCAAGTCCGGCTTCTTTTGTTGTGGGATGGGTTAATCGTCCTCGATTGACGCATGGAATGACAAATGCCATATCAATTGTTATAATACAAGTAATATTTTATAACCAGTGAAAAAAATACTTCTTCCCATTTTGCTTGTTCTTATTTCGGTTTCGGTTCGCGGACAGTCACGTCCTGACATGGATACGATGTCGCTGTTTCGTCTTGCACCGGGAATGAGTGCATCGATAATACCGAAAGTTGTGCATGCACAAATACAAACACTCTTCGATGACGGAGCCGGCACGGGTATCGTGAAATATGATGCAAATTTTGAGGACATTAAAGGTGAGGTACGCATAGCTACCGAAAAGAATATCATTTCACAAGTGATATTTGTTGCGACAGTGCCCGACACATCGCACACAAAAGCAATGTTCAATCGTTTCAGAGAAACATTGACAGGTAAATACGGTGACCCGGATATAGACTATTATAACGTCTTTCACGAAATACGGTGGGATGGCATGAAACGCTCGCTCGCTCTCAAAGCGCAGGACGGCAGACCGCATATTTCAATTGTACTTCAACAGTTTCAAGGCAAAAGACGATGACACGTGCCGAACGTATCAAACATTTTGAAGAAGGTACCATACGTCTTCTCGACGTGCTTGCCAAATACCCGAAAGAATTTCTGACATTCAAACCTGCTCCTGATAAATGGAGCGCACATGAAGTCGTTTGCCACATGGCTGATAGCGAAGCGGTCGGGTATACCCGATTCCGCCGCGCGATCGGTGAGCCGGGTGCAAATGTTTGGGGATATGATGAATCTGCTTGGGCAAATAATCTTGACTACTCCTCACGAGATATGAATGAAGCATTAGAGTTGTTTTCAATGCTTCATAATGCAAATCACAAGTTTTTTGCATCGCTTGCCGAAAACCAGTGGAGCCAAACGGTTAATCACTCCGAGACAGGTATCATCGACCTCAACTACCAGCTCGAACACTATGATGACCATGTTGATGCTCATATTCGCCAAATAGAACGGAATTGGGAAGTGTGGGAGGCGAGGTAATTACGAGTTATCAATTACGAATTACTAATTGAATCCTTTTTCTGCGTACCCTGCGCCTCTGCGGTTAAGAGTTTTACCGCAAAGGTCGCAAAGATTTATAACACTTAGGATTTCACTCCCCGTTTTACCTTCTTACTCTTCTTCATCTTCTTAATGACTGGTTTAGTTACGGGCTCTTGCTTCGGCTGCAAGAGTGTGAGCGCGAACTGCACTTGGCGGTCATCGAGGAGTGCTTCGCGGGTGTACGCCCAGTACGAGTTTACTTTCATTGAATAATGAAGCGCCATTGTGTTCATTACTTCTTTTATGTTAATTTTGCCATACATATCATCTATATCGACAGGTGAGTTCTGTAATACCTCTCTAACATATTCAGCAGCTTTTGTTTCTCCAAAATGTTTATAGAATGCTGTTGGTGTCGGTAGGTCAATATAAGTACGCGGATACTTCTCGCGAATGATGTCATTGATCGCATCATAGACAGGGTCAGCCCACACGAATATCCGTGTTGCAGCAGAGCTATAGTGTGGCACGATGTAATCAGGTATTATTCCAACGCTGTCATAGACTCGGCGACCTTTTGAGGTCAAGAAAGAATTCTTCGTGTCATTGACGAATGATTCTTCATACGAGTGGTCAATGTTGTTTACGAAGTTGTCTATAGAGAGCATATCTTCTAAGCGTTCACGTTCTTTTTCACTCATGTGTACACACCTGCCGGATGGTGTATAGATACGACTGGTTGTAAGCGAAAGCCAGCCACTGCCTGACGAGAGGCGGAAAGGTGACTGGACAACTCCTTTGCCGAATGTCGGAAGCCCAACGATAAGCGCTCGCTCCTTATCTTGAAAGACACCGGCAATGACCTCACTTGCGCTTGCAGATGCACCATCAACAAGTAGTACGATTGGCAGTGTTGCATACCATGCGCCATCTTCACTATAGTAGTTTCTTCCTTTTTCAGGATGTACCGCTGAGCGTAGCGCAAGTATGGGAGAATACTCATCGAAGAATAGTTTTGTGATCTCCATTGTTTCTTCGAGAGCGCCACCGGAATTTCCGCGCAAATCAAATATAAGCCGTTTCATACCATAGCGTGTCAAACTATTCAGTGTGTTGTTCACCTCTTCATATGTCTTGTCGCCAAAACTCGTAATCTTCATGTAGCCAATGGTATCGGTAAGCATTCGTTCAAACACCGTCGGACGTATCTGTTTGCTGTTAGTTTTGGTTGTAATGTAGTATGACTTGCCTTCGGACGGGCGGAGGATACCGAGGGTTGTCGTTGTATTAAGCGCATATCTTAACTCGTATGCAAGTGAATCTACATTCGCACCGACGACGCTGTGTGTGTCAATGCTAAAGAGACGGTCTCCGGGCAAGAGACCTTTCTCATGCGCGAATGAGTAAGGCACGATACCTGTAATCACAGCTGTATCATTAACGGAGCGAAGGTACAATCCAAGATCAGTACGCTCAAGATACTGGAATCGTTTGTCTCTATTGTTCATCTCTTCATCTTCCATGTAGTAGCTGTACTTATCAAGTTTTGATAAGATTATCGAAAGGGAAGTGTCTTGTGCAGGGTCGTAAGTAAAGTGTTCGAGATAATGGTTGTTTATCGTCATGAGCACCTCGTTTAGAAGGGGGTCGTACTTATAGGTAGGATACGACGCAATATCACTTTTTGATTTAATGATACTTGCTTTGCTTTTTTCACGCATCACAATATGTGAGCGTTCGTAGGGGGAGCAGGAGTAGGCGACAATAACTGTCAGCGCGATAGGTATGAGGTTCGTCTTCATGGCGATTCGTTGATATGTAAATACCTTTACCAAAGTACTGTGAGTTGTACACTTGTAAAAGTCGTATCAACGCTGCATAAATAATTCTTTCCTCTGTTATAATTTACTATACACCATTCAATATGTTTCAATATTCGTGCCAAAGAAGTGTACTATGTGCTTGTATGTTGATTGTAACTCACAAACATATTAAGCCCACCATACTCGTCTCGGAACAAATCCGCTCTCCATTTCCTTATGCTCCAGCCAAAGGGACTAACGACTACAGACTAACTACTAACGACTACAGACTAACTACTAACGACTACTCATGGGCTTATCTTGCGGAATCGTCGGCTTGCCGAACGTTGGAAAATCTACTCTTTTTAATGCTATCACCGCAAGTAACCTTGCTGCGGCGGAGAATTACCCGTTCTGCACTATCGAGCCGAATACGGGCGTCGTCGTTGTGCCTGATGAGCGCTTGGTCAATCTCGCGAAGCTCTATGAAACGCAGAAGGAAGTCCCTGCGACAATAGAATTCACCGATATTGCCGGGCTTGTCAAAGGTGCGGCATCGGGCGAGGGACTTGGCAACCAGTTCCTCTCGCATATCAGAGATGTTGATGCTATTCTGCATGTAGTCCGCTGTTTTGATGATACGAATGTTATTCATGTTGACGGTTCTGTCAACCCGACTCGTGACATCGAGATAATCAATGCAGAGCTTATCTTCAAGGATATGGATACCGTCGAGAAAAAGATAGACGGCGCGGCGCGTAAAGCAAAGACAGGCGATGCAAAGTCAAAAGCAGAGGCAGACCTCTATCAGCGCATAGCGGCGCATCTGGGTGAGGGAAAACTTGCGCGTACATTTGTGCTCGCAAATGATGATGAAGAACTTTGGGCACGAGATATGCATCTTATCACACGCAAGCCCGTAATGTTCATTGCCAATACCGATGAGGTTGGTGTCGTTGATGGAAATGCGTATATAGACGATGTGAAGAAGATTGCAGAATCTGTCGGCGCAAAGATGGTACGCATTTGCGCGAAGATAGAGATGGAGTTAGCCGAACTTCCACCCGAAGAGCGCACGACATTCTTACATGAACTTGGTATGAAAGAAGCCGGACTTGATACCATTGTCCGCGAAGCATACGACTTACTTGGTTTGCAAACATACTTCACAGCGGGCGTAAAAGAAACTCGCGCATGGACTGTTCGCAAAGGTGCAAAAGCACCAGAAGCGGCAGGTGTTATTCATACCGATTTTGAAAAGGGGTTCATCCGCGCCGAAACAATGAAGTACGAAGACATCATGCGCTTAAAGACCGAAGCTGCCGCGAAGGAAGCTGGAGTGTATCGCTCGGAAGGAAAAGAATACGTTGTGCAAGACGGTGATGTCATGCACTTTAGGTTTAATGTATAAGCATTCCTCAAATGAATAGTTTGACATGATGGAGTAGTTTATGAAAATCTTACTTACCGGTGTTACCGGTTATATTGCACAACGATTACTCCCTGTTCTCCTTGAAAGCGGACACCACGTAGTATGTTGTGTAAGAGATGTTCATAGATTTAACAAGAAAGGGTACTCCTCTGCAAATCTAAGTGTTATTCAGGTTGATTTTTTAGATAGAAATAGCCTACAAGCCATTCCCGATGATATAGAAGTAGCATATTATCTTATTCATTCAATGTCAACTCAAAGTGGAGACTTTGAGGATATGGAACAGACATGTGCGGCAAACTTCAAGGACAGAATCCAAGAAACAAGAGCTCGCCAGGTTATCTATTTAAGCGGTATTATTAATACTGCTGCATTATCAAAGCATCTATCCTCACGAAAAAATGTAGAGAATATCTTATCCGGCTCTACATTTGCCCTTACTACATTGAGAGCAGGCATTATAGTAGGTTCGGGCAGCGCTTCGTTCGAAATTATCCGTGACTTGGTCGAAAAACTACCGTTAATGATCACTCCTCGGTGGTTAAAAACAAAATGTCAACCTATTGCTATTCGTAATGTGATTGAATTTTTACGTGGAGTCATTGACAATAAAGAGACCTTTAATAAAAGTTATGATATAGGCGGACCGGATATATTAAGCTATAAGGAGATGCTCTTACATTTTGCGAAGATAAGAGGGCTCAAACGACGGATCCTTATTGTGCCGGTCATGACTCCTAAGATTTCTTCATATTGGTTATATTTTGTAACAGCAACCTCATTTTCATTGGCGAAGAATTTGGTCAATAGCATGAAAATAGAGATGATCTGTAAGCCGAATGATCTTGCAGAAGTTCTCGGAATTTCTTTGATTGGTTATGATGCGTCTATACAACTCGCCTTCGATAAAATCGAGCAGAATCAGGTGCTATCGAGCTGGAAAGATGCTCAAACAAGTGCTCTGCTAAAAAAGGGTGTCTCACACTATATTGAAGTACCTGTGAACGGATGTTTTATAGATGTACGCACTGTTCATGTTATTGACAGTAAAGTTACCCTCAATAGAATATGGTCGATTGGTGGCAAAACAGGTTGGTACTATGGTAACTGGTTATGGGAGATTAGAGGATTTTTAGACCAGCTATTTGGAGGCGTTGGCATGAGAAGAGGCAGAAAAAGTGATTCAGAAATATCTGTTGGCGAAGCATTAGATTTTTGGAGGGTTTTATTAGCCAACAAACAAGAAAAAAGATTATTGCTATATGCTGAAATGAAGCTGCCTGGAGAAGCGTGGCTAGAATTCAAAATTGACGAGAACAATATCCTCACTCAAACTGCTACGTTCAGACCCTTAGGAGTTTTAGGAAGAATGTATTGGTACGCTGTCCTTCCTTTCCATGGCTTTATATTTAATGGTATGATAAATAAAATCGCTGCAAACTAATTTATTTCGTATTTTCGTACAATGAAGATACTCACCCCAACTCTACTCTTACTGCTTGCTTCTTTGCAAGCTTATGCGCAAGCTGCTGACGATGTTCTTTTGACGGAGATACCCCAACGCTATCAACTTTTTCCGCGCGATGCCCAGAACACGGCTGTCGTTCGTATCGCAGGCAGATCACTCAACCAGAGATATGATTCAGTATTCACCATCATCACACAAAATGGTGAGTTTATGCAGCGTCTATCAACCCCGCTTCTATACTCCAACAACGTCTCAGAGTTTGAACTGCTTCCGAAAATTTATGCGGGGCTTTCAGAATATGATTTGTTTGTCTATGTTCATTCTCTTTCAGGTGATTCGCTGATTGCATTTCGTGATAGCATTGTATGCGGTGATGTGTACATCATTGATGGACAGTCGAACACGGTATGGACTGGCGATGTCGGAAATCTCTATAGCGACGAATACTGCCGCACCTTCGGTATCACGGCATCGGCAAATCCTAAGGATACACTTTGGGCGCGCTCGGTGGCAGTGCTCTCAGCGACAGCACCGAATGTAGGGACGTGGGGGTTGCGTTTGCAGCAACGTATCCTCGAAGAGCAAGGAATGCCTACATGTCTTATCAATGGAGGTGTCGGCGGTACCCCGATTGAAGCACATCAACGAAACGACACAAAACCCTTAACGCTAAATACTATTTATGGCAGCTTGCTCTATCGCATGCAAAAGGCAGAAGTTGCCGAAGCCGCGAAGGCGATCTTCTGGTATCAAGGCGAATCAAATTCATTGCCTGGTTACTACGGCAACTTCAAGGCGATGTATGATGATTGGAAAGAGGACTACCCGAACTTCAAGAAGCTCTATATGTTCCAACATCACATGGGCTGCGGAGGCAAGTCTTCACCGATACGGGATCTCCAGCGTACAATCGCTGACTCATTGCCCGATGTCGTACAGGTATCAGTGATGGGTATCGGTGGCCATGACGGATGCCATTATACCACCGCCGGATATACAAGCATTGGAGATATGGTCTATAAACAAGTTGCTCGTGACTTTTATGGTTCGGATGATACCGTCGCCATTGATCCGCCGAACATTATCAAAGCATATTATCGCGGTCTATCTCGTGATAAACTTGTATTGCAATTCACGTCTGTTGGCGCATCACTTAAGCTTACGAGCGATACCGTCGTAAACGGAGTACCTGCTGTGCTTAAAGATTACTTCTATCTTGGTAATGACACATCAACAGTGATGAGCATCTCAACCGAAGGCAATAAACTTGTATTGCATCTGAAGTCGCCATCGATCGCAAACGTTATTTCGTACTTACCGGATCTGAATTATAACAGGTTTGCTATTATCTATGAAGGTCCGTGGCTTGTGAACTCACGCGGCGTCGGCGCGCTTTCGTTCTGGCGTTTTCCTATTACTGATTCAGTAACTCTTTCGGCACCAAATATTACCGATGAAGAAATACATATCTCTGCCTATCCAAATCCGTTTAGCGGAAGAATAACACTTCGATATTCAGTGCCGAACTCATCACTTGTTCATATAGAAATATGTGATGTCCTTGGAAGACATATTCAAACAGTTGTGGATGAAGTGATGACTGAGGGGAATTACGAAAAAATACTTGAGGGTAATGCAAAAGTATATTCTTCAGGAGTATACTATTGCAGAATTTCGATAGGTAATGAGACGAAAACGATACGGTTGGTCGTGGAGTAACAGGTAAGAATACATTTTATACTATGAAACGTCTTCTTTTACTCTTTACTGTTCTTTTTCCTTTAGCAGTTTCAGCTCAATGGGAATACCGTGGTACTATCGGCAAAGACCTCAATATCTGGATGCGTTTGGAGACGTATGCTGACACAGCATTTGGCGGATACTTCTATACCTCAAGCGGCGAAGAGATAAAGCTTTACGGCAATGGCAATGACGATAAGGGGTATTCGCTTAAAGAGGTCAACAGCGATGGAAAAGTGACGGCGATCCTCACGTTTAAGAAGACCGCTCGCTACGATACATACGAAGGTACATGGAAACCAGTTAATAAGAAAAAGAAACCACTGCCGATAAAGGTATTCATGCTTCCGCCGAATATCGGAATTGCAGGGGCACCACCGGAACCGATCTATTTTCAGAAGGATAGCATCGTCAAGCGCA
>JAYUZC010000015.1:0-3148 GCA_043752045.1 Bacteroidota bacterium
CGCAGCTACAAACAAAGCACCAATAGACATCATTGCGCGTGACGATGCGCTCTGTTCACGATGCACGCCAAAGAAATCAATTATCAATATTATTGGAATCGAAAAAACAACAAGGCTACCGATATGTCCCGCTTGTTGCGACCCTCTGAAAGATGACATCTTCTATCGATATGAACATCCACATCAATACACGATATAAATAAGAGAGAGAGATGTTACACTTCTTCTTCTACTGCCGGTTCCTCTTCCTCTTCATCCTCTTCGTCGTGTATATGTCTACTCTTCTTCTTCTTCTTCTTCTTCTGATTTGTTGTTTCATTGGTCAATACCGGTACATCTACTCCTTCTTCTTCTTCTTCTGGGTTCCCTCCGTCATCAAGTTCTCCGATAATATCCATAGCGTTTTCCAATTCCGCGTCGCCTTCTTCTTCTTGTACGGTTTCAGTTGTTGTTTCTCCATCCCCGCTACCGATAGCATCCATAACATATTCCGCTTCACCGTCATCGATGTCTTCTTGTACGGGTTCAGTTGTTTCTCCGCCACCACCACCACCACCGCCCCCGATAGCATCCATAACATACTCTGCTTCACCGTCATCGCTGTCATATGTTTTTAGCTTGTTCATTTCGTCTTGAATTTCGTTTTCAGAATGAACATCATCATCCTCTTCATCTTCATCGTCATCTTCATCGGCATCTTCTACTTGCTGTCGCTGTTGCTGCTGCTTCTGGTCGCGCAATATGTCAAGGATTGATGTACCACGCTGTAGCGGGATGATGATGTCATTTGCTTGTACGCCTTCTCCTTCTCCTTCATATTCACCTTCTTCTTCTTCAGGTTGTTGATCTCCGTCTTCTTCTTCCTCTTCTTCTTCTTCTTCTTTGCTGTCGGTTCGAGACAGAATACCTCTATCGTCCTCGTTCTCGTTATAACTGTCACGTGATGATTCATCCTGTTCCTCTTCAAAGTAACTCCCTTCAGCGACACCACCATCCAACAATGAAGCATTCTCTTCCTGTTGATGAGCCAGAGAGTATCGATCTTGAGTGGACGGATCACGTGCACACTGTTCGTGGAGCCGAACAGCCGCATCCATATTGGTGAAACCCAACACGTCGGGATACGGTGTCACAAGATGACGGGCCACCGCTTTTCGTAATTCATCTTCATACACACCAGTGTCAACGGGAGGCAACTTGAAAGCGGTAAGATACTCTTTGGTGAAACCAAGTTCACGATTACGGGCAGTTGTTTTAGCCGAATCCATATCACACGTGACATTATAGAACGGGGTATCCGAGAACACACCTTCCAACGATTGACCATACGCTGCACTCAACACATCACCGACTGGATTGGATGATGATGATGATGATGAGGGTTTTTTTTCACCACGCAAGGCATTGATGGTTGTTTGTAACATATTTTTGGTCGACGGATCCATATAGTTGAAGTTGTTCACACGCAACACGGGCATGTCAGGCGTACCTTTGGGGACGTGTAACAAATCACACACACCGGTCTTGTTGTGCATCGATAACAATAACATATCAGATTCACGAGAATGACGATGAGTGACCACCTGTTTGATAATATCCAACAGTTTATTCCGTGTTTCCTTGTTGGCAGCAAATACTTTTTTATGCATCAATACGTTATCACCTTGGAACATAAGAGCTGGATGGGAGCCTTGTTCTGTTTCATCTGGAATACTTGTCTCTTTGAACGTTCTCAAGATCAAAAAAACATCATCAGGCAACACACCACGCCCGAATAGCTGAGTTGCTTGTCGTGCAAATTCATTCAGTTTACTGTAATCATTACGAAACACCTCACGCGGAGGAAAACCAGGCTGTTGTTGTTGCTGGTTGAAATGATGCTCCAAATCTTCATCTGATATTGTAAACCCATCGGGTCCTTCACGTGCCTTTGTTGTTGTTGTTGCCGCTGTCTTTGATTTTTTGACAGCTATTGGTCTTGATGCTATCAATGATTTACAATAATACAAATCATACTCGGGAGCAGACGACAGGGGTTCATAATCAAGATTCCGTTCTTCTTCTTCTTCGACGACTCGCACGCTACCATACGTACGAATATCAGATTGACGACCACGTTTCTTACCCGGTGGTTGCACTTTTGAATCCCCTTCTTCGTCTCCGGCATGTTTATAGTCATCGTGATAATCTTCATCATCAGAAGGACGAGCGGCTGCCTTTTCAGCATCAGTTGAGACTTTGAAGAATTTAGATTGAAGCACATCCAATAGATCACGCTGTAACGGAGATTCAAATTGGTTTTGTAACAAGGTCAATGCTTTCACAGCGTCACCGACTTCACCTTTCAGATACGGAGCAACCAATAACAGATGTTCATATTGCCACTGTTTACCTTTCAGTGGTGACAATGGTGATTCCCATAAACGCTGGATAGCACGTAACATCACAAACGTTTGACATGCAAATTGTAAACGTTCAACGTTACGACGATTAGTTGTACCAGGCATACCCTGAGCTGCTGCTTTATCAAGAACCATAGAGATGATAGTGGTTGGAACATCTAAATCGATAGGAGGCAACACAGAACAATTGATAAGACCACCAATCATATAACACAAAGCCTGTTGAAAACGAAGATAATCAATACCCACTTGTTTGAAGTCACGAAAGGCAGTAGTCTCTTCTTTTACAGATGCAGCCAATACACGCCAAGTCTCACATACACGTTCGGCACATGCAACGGTGAGGAAACGAGTAATAAGAGCCGTTTCAGCATGACGAATAGATTGATTTGCACAATTGATATGTTGACAGTTCATTTCAGTAATAATACGTTTACGTTCTTGAATACCAGTCACTTCATCCTGTTGTAGACGTTCGGCAATCACCATACCAAGAGACAACAGAGACTTATAATCAGCAACTTCATTGTTACTTGAAAACTTACTACCACCACCACCACCACCACCAGCAGAACCATCGATACCCAACACAGACGCAACACACTCTTCACGGATGATGGATGTATTGGAAGAATGACAACCACCGTCAGTGTTAGCTTTTGCAGATGTATGTTGAACCATAACAACAGTACCAGGAATACCAATCTTCTCTAACACTTCAGCGATATAGGTCTTACCGATAGCTG
>JAYUZC010000016.1:0-3144 GCA_043752045.1 Bacteroidota bacterium
TATAGCAACACCGATCCGGATATTGTTGCTTTTACTGTGATAGGGGCAACGGGCACATATGACATTGCTATAGCCAACTTTGAGACTGGTGATCTCTTTGAACTTGGACTTTACAATAACAGTATTAACGGTAATAATATACTCGATGCCGATAAACCAAGTTTTGCTCCTAATGACAACTTTATGACCTTTTCAAGTGTCAGTAATCGGTCTATCTTGTTCTTGAACGGCTCAAATCTTAACCTTACGTACTTGCAGTTCCAAGCTGCTCTCTATAACCCTTACTGGTTCTTGTTCAATGGCTCTGCTGATGTGAAGGAAGAAACAGCTTACGAGCCGCTAAAAGTAAATGGAGTATATCCGACTGTATTCTTGAGCGACCTTTCTATCTCATTCAACTCTGATAAACGAATGAAGGTCGAATGCGATCTATTAAATATCTTTGGTCAACACATGGCTTCTATCTCATCGGGAATGTATTCGGCAGGGGAGAACACGATCAGCTATTCAAACAACGAACTTGCGGCAGGGACATACTTTGTCCGCCTCTATGCTGACGGGAAAACCTACATACGAAAAGTAGTCAAGCAGTAATATTACTTGGTGAACTTAGTGTCTTTGTGCCTTGGTGGTAAAACTCATTACCACCAAGGCATTTGTTTTAAGCGTTCATCAACTCTTCAATTGCGCCGGCTTCAAGTGGTATCGTTGCCATCAAATCCTCATTACCGTTTGCGGTGATCAAGATATTATTCTCTAAGCGAACTCCGATACCTTCTTCTTTGATGTAGATACCCGGCTCAACAGTCCAGACATTGCCGGCTCGGAATGGCGCAAACATATCGCCAACATCATGCACATCTAAACCAAGATGGTGTCCGACACCGTGCATAAAATATTTTTTTACGAGCGGTTTATTTGTATCTTGGTTCTTGACCTCATCCATAGTAAAGAGCCCTAAATCAACGCACTCTTTTGTCGTTAGCTCTTCGGTATAATCTTGCCATTCTTTTTTCGTTACACCCCGCTTCATAAATGCTGTTGATGATTTCATGACGCGATGCACGGCATCATATACTTGTCGTTGGCGATCTGTGAAGCGACCATTGACAGGAATTGTGCGCGTCATATCAGCATTGTAATTTGCATATCCTGCGGCAGTATCCATTAGCAGAAGCTCGCCATCGTTACATGCTTTGTTGTTCTCGACATAATGTAATACACAAGCGCTTGCACCGGATGCAATGATGGGTTGATAATCAGCAAATCCCGCACCATTACGAATAAACTCATGAGCATACTCTGCTTCGATCTGATACTCCATCACCCCTGGCTTCACAAACTTCAAGATGCGTCGGAAACCAAGTTCTGTTATCTCACATGCTTTTCGCATGCAATCTATTTCCGCAGGTGACTTCACCTCACGCAGACTTTGCAGAATTGGCGCAAGACGGTGATATGTGTGGAGAGGGAAGAGCGACTTGCAGTGCGTGATAAACCTTGCATCTCGCGTCTCGACTACAGAACTTGAGCGACCATGCTCGTTTGTGTTAAGGTAAATATTTTCTGTCTGCGTAATGAGTTGACGAAAGAGATTATCGAATGAGGATAGCCATTGAACATTCTGAATCCCGGTCAGCTCGGTTGCTTCATCTTTCGATAACTTTTTCCCTTCCCAAATAGTAAGGTATTCGCTTGTCTCACGCAAGAATAGGACTTCACGGTTCTTTTCTTCGACTGCATCGGGGAAGACGAGGAGTATGGTCTCTTCTTGATCGACACCAGTTAAATAGAACAGATCGCTATTTTGCTTAAAGCGCATCGAGCCGTCCGCATTTGTCGGCATGATGTCATTAGCGTTGAGTATAGCGATAGAATTCGGCTTCAACCCTTCGGCAAGTCGCTTGCGATTAAGGATAAAAAGCTTTTTGTTGATCGTAGTATTCATGGTTCTCAAATTTGACTGGTTGTTAACATATTTTCGTTTGAAATGGGTTTATCGAAGACAGCCATTCTTTTCTCCGTAAATTTGCACTTAATGAGTTCGTTCAATATAACCACCCAGCTCCTCGTTGACGCTAAGCGCGACGGATTTAGTGACAAGCAACTTGCTGAAATCTTTGGCGTTACCGAGTCGGAAGTCCGCTCTAAACGTATAGAACTCGGCGTAATTCCCGTTTTTAAGACGGTAGATACATGCGCGGCAGAGTTTGCTGCGGAGACACCGTACCATTATTCCACGTACGAGCAGGAAAATGAGTCTGTTCGGACGAACCGCAAGAAAGTAGCTATTCTTGGTGGGGGACCCAACCGAATTGGGCAGGGTATCGAGTTCGATTATTGCTGCGTCCATGCCGCCAAAGCTCTTCGCGAAGAGGGGTATGAGACGATAATGATCAACTGTAACCCCGAGACAGTCTCGACCGATTACGACACCTGCGATAAGCTATACTTCGAGCCGCTGACATTTGAGGATACGATGAACATCCTCGACCATGAGAAACCAGACGGAGTTATTGTAACCTTCGGCGGACAAACACCCCTCAAACTTGCAAAACCACTCGAAGCTGCCGGAGTTAAAATTCTCGGCACTGCACCTGATAATATCGACGCGGCAGAAGACCGTAAGCGTTTTGGTGAGTTGATCGATAACCTCGGCATCAAATGCCCGCCGTATGGCACGGCAACAACTGTAGAAGAGGCAGTCGAAGTCGCTGATCGAATCGGGTATCCTGTTCTGGTTCGTCCGAGTTACGTGCTTGGGGGCCGGGCAATGGAAATATGCTACCGCTCCGAATCGGTAGCTGAATACATGGAGAATGCAAAAGGCGTAAGCAACGAACGTCCTGTTCTCATTGATAGATTTTTGGAAGATGCTTACGAGTTTGATGTTGATGCTATCCGTGATATGACTGGTGACATCGTCATCGGCGGTGTTATGCAGCATATCGAAGAGGCAGGTATTCATTCGGGTGATTCTTCAAGCGTAATTCCTCCGTATGATGCTTCTGATAAAGTCTATGACACTATCGTAAGCCATACTCGCAAACTTGCCGAAGCGCTGAATGTTATCGGGCTTATTAATAGGAGCGATGACCGCATGGTGCAAGAAGACCTTTGCCGGCACCTTGGCCGTCAACGGTA
>JAYUZC010000017.1:0-3141 GCA_043752045.1 Bacteroidota bacterium
CATCGCTATTCCTGTTCGGAGTGCTTCTTCGTCAATCGTGAAGTGGTCGTTGTG
Organism: Bacteroidota bacterium; assembly: GCA_043752045.1. Taxonomy (GTDB): domain Bacteria; phylum Bacteroidota; class Ignavibacteria; order Palsa-1295; family Palsa-1295; genus DATDEW01. The sequence goes on from JAYUZC010000017.1 coordinate 55, forward strand.
GATGTCGGCGGTGATGCCCATTTTTTCGTTGCGGATACCGAGGCGGTAGAATGTGCCAGGGACTTTCTCTAAATAATACGCAAAGTCCTCTGCACCCATGAGCCGCTCTGCCTTGAAGACACGGTCGGACCCGAACAGCTCACGCGCCGCTTCATCAGCAAACTTAGTCTGTTCGGGATGATTATTGAGAACGGGGTAGCCCTTATCTATAAGTATGTCGCACGTCGCACCGTTGGCTGCACAGATACCTTCGACAATTTCAACGATTCGTTTGTGAGCATAGTCGCGCCACTCTTTTGTCATGGCTCGAACTGTGCCGACAAGCTTCACTTCTTCGGGAATAATGTTTGGCGCAAATCCGCCATGGATTGAACCGATAGTGATAACACCTTGCGAGAACGGATCGAGATTACGTGAGACAAGAGTTTGCAGAGCTGTGATGACCTGTGCGCTTGTGACGATCGGGTCAATCGCATACTGCGGACGTGCTCCGTGCCCTGACTTACCTTTAATCGTAAAATACAATTCATCAGCCGAAGCCATCATCTCGCCGGGGAAGAAGCCGACAGTACCTGCATCATTTTGTGCAATGACATGAAGTCCGTAAATTTCATCAACGCCGTCGAGAGCACCGTCTTCGATCATAAATGGCGCACCGCCCGGGACTCTCTCTTCGCTCGGCTGGAAAAGAAAACGTACTTCGCCATTCAACTCATCTTTAAGTTCAGAGAGTATCATCGCTGCTCCAAGAGCAATAGATGTATGCGCATCATGTCCGCATGCATGCATCTTGCCTGTATTCTTTGAAGCGAAGGGCAGACCTGTTGCTTCGAGAATAGGAAGGGCATCCATATCACCCCGAAGTGCAATGACTTTCCCTTTGTTCTTACCGCGAATCGTCCCGACGACTCCAGTCTTCGCGACGCCGCGTCTGACTTCAACTCCGTACTTCTCAAGTGTCGAGGCAACAAGAGCTGATGTCTCATTCTCTTCAAATGCAAGCTCCGGGTTTGCATGAATTGTACGGCGAAGCGTTACCACCTCATCGTAGTATTTATCTGCAAGTTGTTTTATGCGGTCTTTAATGTTTGACACGATTATCTTTTTCTAATGACAAATTTTACACTTGGCGGATCGGCGTTTAAGAACTCGATCCCTTTTGGTAATAAGATACTTGGTTTTGTACTTGTCAAGGTATCGAAGGCAGCCATATCATAAATGACCGATGCGCGTATCTTTGTTGGGTCAAGTTTTGCAAGTTCATCTACGCCGCCGCGTATCATAACCGATACAGAACTTGGGATGAGCGTCATTTCTCTATCTGGGGGAAGCGCTTCGATGCTGATTGGGATATCAATGAACTGCCGTTCGGCGACTGCCTGAACATCTATCTTCACAGAGATAACATTGACCGATCGCGAAGTTACGGCATCACGCAATGAATCTGATAACTCTACCTGCTTCGTCACTCCTTCTCGAAGCCCGCGAAGTTTGAGCGTCTTTGTAGGGAAGTACAAAAGCGAATCAAGTATTGTGTTAGATCCTTGGAGCGTGACCGATACAGGTGCAATGAGTGGTTGGCCGACAACGGTGAAGCCCGATGCACATTCTATATCAGTTCGCAGTGCAATTGGTACTCGCTTTGTCATCTCGCGTGAGAAGGTCAGCTCGAGTGAATCGGGTTCTATCTTCAGGAGCTTTACTTCGCTCGGTAATGAAGGCGAGCTCGAGAGATCTTCGAGCGTAATGAAAAATCGCGAGTTCATAAACAGGTTCGGGTCGCGTTTGGCAAGATCAACAGAGAACTTGGTATTCCCTGTGAAATCCATCAAAAGCAGACGCCAGCCCGGTCCGCGAAGCTTGGTATGGACGCTTGACGGTAACTCTTTGGCAAGTGCAAAGCCAGGAGGAGACGTTACCTCAATAGGAATATCAAGATCAACCTCATAGCTGCCTGCCAAATGGACATATGTCCAGAGGATGAGCGCTACAAAGATAGCTGTAAAAAGTATAAGTAGTTTGCGTCCGAGTCCCAAGGGGAAATGATGAATTATGATGAATGAAAAAACGGATTTAGAGGTAAGAGTTCACTGCATTTCAACTAACTAACCACTAACCACTCGCCACTAATCACTAACTCGGCATCATCTCTTGCGTCGGGTACGCTCTCGGTGAGTTTGTCGGGAAGACGAGCGGGGTGAGCATACGGACTAACTCGTCGCGTTTTGCTTTTGATATCATCCTGCCGCCAATAGGGAAGCCATGAGTGTTACGAGCATAGCGGCGAAGCTCATGGACGTTCCAGTTCTCCATCTCGGTGATATCAAGTTCATTTATCGGGCGGACATGTGACGAAGCTTTCTTCTCTGCTTTCTCCTCGGCAGCAATGTTGAGCGACTTCAGGAGTATGCTCATCGCATCAGTATCAGGACGCGCGAAGAAAACCGATTCGGTAACGCCGCTGGAAGTTTTGACGGTCTCGACGGCATGTTGGACTTCTGCCAGACCACCTGCGATAACAACAGAGATTATCCCACGTCCATCAGGCGCAGTAGCACCGACGAGTCGGGCGCGAGTATCAGTGCGGATTGCCTGTAAGAGTTTGGCAAGGTTCACCGAACCCTGGCACTCAATGACACCGGCACTATCGCTCTCTTTGATAAGGCGGTTTACCATAATTATCCACAAATATACAAAATTATTCCGCGATTTCCAAATCTGACGGGTAGATTCTTTGTAATCTATTATTGAACGTGGTTTTCAAATTTCCTTCACTTCCCCCGTAACTCATATATAAATCAACACTATAATATTACACTTCTTGCCCCACCTTTCCCTACGAATAAGGAGTTACGGGGGGTAGTGATTTGTGTATCGGCGTTCGTGATTCGACAGGGTTGCTGTAAATTTACACATGTGGTGTATGGTCGTATGGAGGTGTGGTTGTTTGGACGTATGGTACAGGAGTGTCATTGCGAGGAGCGGCTTTAGCCCGACGAAGCAATCTAAAATCTCTCCGAAAAACGGGAATGTCCGAACTTCGGGCTACAAAAATAACACATGAAACCTCAATTTGCAAGATGCTCG
>JAYUZC010000018.1:0-7998 GCA_043752045.1 Bacteroidota bacterium
AAGCCACAAAGAACGATTTGCCTTTGAGATAGCAAGAGTAAAAACTGGCTCCTCCAATGTCTTATAGAGAGTTATTTCACGCACCTCTGTACCTGTTGCAGGGCAATTCATCCCTGGTTTCCAATACGAGTAACTCCAACCGTTATCAATGACTATATCCTCTGGAAGAGGATAGATACCGGAGAATTGAATTTCAATAAGGTCATCTTGATTGGGTTCATGAATACTAATGGTAAGAACTGCGCCGTTAATAGAACATTCACCATAGCCAACAACTTGCGACATACCAAGAGTAAGGTCAATATAGGCATCTCTAGCGCCAATGAGCAAATCCCCCATTCCCCATCGTCCTTCGGCAACTACTTCTTTGCTTTGCATCCCATTGCGGTAGTCACTGTAGAAAGGAATTTCTTCAGGTAAAAGCCATAAGGCGAGTTCACGCTCGACGTGCGTTAATGCTCTCGGGTACTCACTCATGCTATCGCTTCACGGATACGAATAAGACCTTCAAGCAATCCGCCAAGTTCTTGTAAGGGAAGCTGCGAAGCTGCATCACTCTTTGCATGTGCAGGGTCAGGATGCGTTTCGATGAATAATCCATGTACCCCCACTGCCACTGCTGCGCGTGCAAGAGCGGGAATAAATCTGCGTTCACCGCCGGAGATGCCATTTTGGCTTGGTTTCTGAACGGAGTGAGTTGCATCATAAATAATAGGCGAACCAAACTCTTTCATGATCTCAAGCGAACGCATATCAACGACGAGATCACCATAGCCGAACGACGTCCCGCGTTCAGTCATGAGTATATTGTTATTTCCGGCATCAAGAACTTTTTGTTTTGCAAATTGCATATCGTATGGAGACATGAACTGTGCTTTCTTGATATTCACAACTCGCCCTGTCTTAGCCGCAGCGTGCAGTAGTTCTGTCTGGCGCGAGAGGAATGCGGGTATCTGTAAAATATCACATACTTCCGCAGCCATTTCACACTCTTCTGGGGAGTGGACATCAGTAAGTATCGGCAAATCAAAATCTTTCTTTATCTTTGCAAGCAGCGAAAGTGCTTTTTCATCACCGATGCCTGTAAAACTCGAACTGCTTGTGCGGTTTGCTTTCCGATACGATGCCTTAAAGATAAAAGCGACAGGAAGTCGTTCTTGCAACGTGATAAGTTCTGTGGCAACGGTAATCAGCAGTTCTTCGGATTCAACTACACATGGGCCTGCGATAACAGGAAATCGGTCAGTGCCTCCGAAACTAACGCTTCGCAAGCCGCTTGGCGAGGTAATTGTAACAGATTGCATGATTTCTATAACAGCAAGATACTCTTAATGATTTGACGACTACATCAGCCAGATTGCTTCCTCTGTCCGTCGCATCAGGTCCGCTTCACGATCTCGGTCTGTTGTCAGTGAAGTATCAACATCTAGTGGTTTGCCGATAGTAACAGTGATCTGACTGCCTCTTTTTGGAAGATTTTCCGTGCGTGGAAGAAACTCGAACGTTCCCTTTAGTATAACAGGCACAACTTCAACCCCACTTTTGTATGCCATCTGAAATGCCCCGCGTTTGAAGGGCTGTAGATTGCCGTTGTGTGTGCGAGTACCCTCGGGGAAAAGTAAAATTGACGCGCCACCACGAATTACTTGCGTTGCTTTTTCAAGCGTTCGTTTTGCCTTTGATGGATTAGAAAGATCAATAATTATCATCGGGCTTGCCAAAAGTGCCCAGCCCCAGATAGGGATTCTTGTCAAACTTTTGCGTAAAATAAGCCGAACATCTACTGGAATAGAAGCTAAAAGGACAGGAATATCCGTGTAGCTTGAATGATTTGCACAAAAAACATACGGCTTATCTTTTGAAAGATGTTCAGTCCCGATTACTGTTACCTTCGCGCCAAAAAGGAACAGAAATATCTTTGACCACACTCGTGCAAGAAATAAATATCCTTTCCCACTCCTATCAAGAATGGCGACAGGTATTGACACAATTGATAATACAATCGTAACAAGAATGAACGGAATAAGGAAAACGATGCGCATCTTAGTGGCTGTGTCCGATGATGAGCATACTTACATAAAAAAGCATCATACCAAGAAACACAAGAAGCGGGGCAACTCGGCCTCGTGTTTTGTTAATCTCCGGGATAAGATCACATGCTCCCACATACAGTGCAGCGCCTGCGCTGAAGGCGAACATAAAGCCCATGACGCTTTCGTTGATGTTAATAGCAAACAGAGCAATGAGCGCACCTACGATTGTTGAAAGTCCGAGCAAAAACGTAGCCATCATGGTCTGCTTTTCTGATTTCTTTCCCATCATCATTATGCTTGCAACAGTCATTCCTTCGGGTACTTTATGAAGAATAATAGCCGCAGCAATGAGAACGCCAAGTTCCGAATGTACACTTGCAATTGACCCAATAGCCATACCATCAAATAACGAATGGAGTGCTAATCCACCTACAGCACCAAATGGAGATGTGTGAGGAAAGTCATGGTCATGGTGATGAGCATGAGTCTCCTCTCCGAAATGGAAATGCTCTACAAAGGTATGCTCAAAGAAGTGAAGAACAGAAAACCCGATGAGCATTGCAAGAACTGACATCTCATGGTCTTGAGTAAGTTCAAAACTTTCAGGGATAAGCTCTAAAAACACAAGGGCAATCAGAAAGCCCGCGCCGAGGGCAAGCAGTGTCCGCTCCCACCAATGCGGGAAATGTTTTGCGCGAATAGCAAGCAAGCCGCCACCCCATTGGGCAAAGGCTGTTATGACCGAGAGAATGAGTGCAAGTAACAAATTTGTTGAATTTAGTTCTTCTTTAACTTTCTTTCTGCCAGAAAGTTCTTTGCATCGTTAATTCCTCTAAAAAACATTTGGGGAAGCTCAATTGGAACCTCCCTCTTGAGCGCTCGGTAAACGAACACAGCTTGAAGCAGCATTGCAAGTGAGAAGCTTAGCGCAGCACCAGTTGTCCCTAATGACGGGACAAGAATTAATGCTGCAACGGCGTTCAAAATAAGTGAGAATGTAATGATCTTAAAAACTGATTGTACTTTTCCCATCCCGACGAGTGATGACATCCCAACCATCACCATCGGCACAAATGCACTGGAAATCAGAAGGACTCGGAAGATAAGAATACTATCATCATACTTATTCCCATAGAGCAGATGGAATATATGCGGAGCAAAAATAGCAAGAAGTATTGATAACGGTACCATTGCAAGATACGAAAAGCTTGTTGCCTTCTCAATAATCTTTTTTAGGGTACCGTACTCCCCTTTTGCGTGATACTTACTTGTTGCCGGAAAGACGAACATTCCTTGTGTTTCACGAAGAACATCAAAGCCGCGGAAGAACATTTTAGCCGCAGTGTAGTTAGCTAACGCTTCAATACCCAAGAATGCTGGGATAATAAACCCATCAAGATTCTGCTGCGCTACATGGACAGTCCCGGTAGCAGTCTGATGCCGTGTAAAAGCGAATATCTTTTTTAACATGCTTTTGGAGTAACGCATCTTCCAGAGCCGTACATCACGAGCGAGCATCATTGCAAGAATAGAACTCGCGCCACCAGCGATAATTGTGATATGGATGACATCTAATGCGCTATGCAACAGACCCATTATTGAGAATATGACAATGACGATGCTTGCACCACCATAATTAACCATCTCAACAAAGAACAACTCTTTGGTATGGAAGCGCATCTGAAATACCTTTGCAAAGAGAACTCTTGGTATTGTCACTACCACAAGCATCAGAAGATAGGGCATGAGCGATGGAAGTGCTGTACTATTGAGTAGTTTTCCTATTGGCTCTGATGCCAAAGTAAGCAGTCCGATCGAAAAGAACAAGAAGCTGAAAAAAAGTATTGAGGACGCAGAAAGCAGCTCGTGTAGGTCATTCTCGTCATCAACACCAAACTTCACAATGGCTTGCAATGCAAAGTTATCGCTGAAGGTGAATATCATGGTGAATATCTGCTGGAAGAGCGCGAGCTCGCCATATTCTTCCTTTACAAGAGATTTGATAACGAGGACAGTAACGATACCATAGATAGCCGGCATCAACTTCGAGCCGAACCCCCATGCACCCTTACCAAGATGTTCACTGAATTTCACGCTTGCCTTACTGCCTCAAGAAGCTGTTTCGCACGTTCAGAAATATCAAACTTACGAACATAATCACTTGCACCTTTCCTTGCTTCAATTGGTGCATCAAATGTTGCCCTAATTGCATCACATATCTCACTAATATTATCACGTGAGACAATATGCCCCGTTCCTCCGGTTACTTCTTCAAGTGATGGCACTTGTGATACAATGGGGATGCAGCCACAGCTCATTGCCTCCGCCGTTGCAACACCGAATGATTCGTCCATCGAAAGCTGGCAATAAGCAGATGCAGTATGATACTTATCTAAGAGAAATGCAAACTCAACAGGTCCTTCAACTATGGAGACATTAGACATATCTTTTGCTTCTAAGCGTGCATATTCAAGCGCTGGTCCGCGAACACCTATCAATTCAAAAGAGGTATCAGGCATATTTGCTGCCGCTTTCATAAATACATCTATACCCTTCAAGCGATAATCGAGTACAGTATCGAGCTGTGTAACTGTCAGTGCGCTATTCTTGCGCTCACTTTCCGAGAAAAGAAAACGAGATGTATCAACAGCATTATAGATGACAGTAGCGGGAGCATGATCGGGGACACTACCTTTTAACATTGAAAGTGCGTAGTTACTAACAGGAAATATATGATGCACGGAGCGAAACGTATTCCTCACCATGAACCACCTTCCCTTACGTGTCCGAGCTCCGCTTTTAACTTCCGGGATATAGGCAACATCAAAGCCACCCGCGATGACGAACGTTTTCTTGCCGAAGAGCTTTGCTACAAGAGTTGGTAAATATGTGTAGTAATCAGCGAACCAATAGAACACTGCATCGGTACGAATCACTGATGCAATGATCTTGAAGTGAAGTTTGATGAGATTAAGGACTGCGCTCCTTCCGCGCCCCATTGCGGAGTCTATAACCGTCAGCTCATGCTCACGAGAGAGAATATGAATATCGTTCTGGACAAAACGCGAGACCCGAGGTCCGACGAAAGTTATCTTCATCTATCGAAGTGCTTTCGGTTAGTTTATCTCGCCGAGCATCATAACATCACCAACGGGATAGAACGTAAAACTCGTCATTTTTTTTGCTTTTCCGTTCGTGCGTGATATTTGGTAAAGAAGTTTTTGTCCCGCCGGATTATCTTTATCTTTGAAAACAGCAAAATATTCTTTTACCATATCGGGAAGCTCGGTGAACATGGTCTTGAGCTTTGAGATGAGCACGGCCGCACGAGCCGCTTCTTCGGGGTTTTGCATATTGACTGCTCGTGCCCAACGACCTTCTTTGGTTGTGCCGCCGTTGTGAACAATGAGCACTGTTGCACTATCGGTCATGTCATTAAGCGCATAGGTTTTAAGTTGTATGACCTTGTTATAGACCTCATCAGAAAGTGAATCACGCACAGTAGCACGAAGCATAACGATGTCTTCACGAGGCATTTTCCCGATGCCGCCTTGAGCAAACGTAATTTCTGAACACAAAATGATTAATAGAGCAAGCAAAAGATAGGTTTTCATGGCTGTCTCCTTTATAAAGAATTCAAAAATGCAATGAGGGCATCTCTATCCTGTTTGGACATCTTCACAAATTCATTCTTCGATGAATCCGCTTCGCCGCCATGCCAGAGTATCGCTTCAACAAGATTGCGCGCTCTTCCGTCATGCAAAAAATACACTGAGCCATTTACTGTTTGAGTAAGCCCTATTCCCCAAAGCGGTTGAGTACGCCACTCTCTTCCGGTTGCAAGATACTCTGTTCTGCTATCAGCAAGTCCATCACCCATATCATGCAAAAGTAAGTCGGTGTATGGGTATATGGTTTGATTCCAAAGTTGATCGATGTCGTCACTGTTGCCAGTAGTGTACGACTCAACATGGCACTTGATACACCCTTTATCAGTAAAAAGCTTTTGCCCTCGACGAACAATATCAGTATTCATATTGCGTCGCTTTGGCACTGCCGTTGTTTTAAGGTACACAGTGAGTGGGTAAAGTGTTTCTGCCGATTCTGCTTCAGGGTCATCAAGCAGTTCTCCCGTTGCTTGAACCTGATTTTTACAATTTTCGAAGTTATAAGGATCTGTCCCTACCGTTACTCCCATACCTTGTTGAAAATCAAATGCGGATTGTTCGTTAACCGTCGCTATATTTGCCTTCCAGCCAAAACGACCGACTGATGATGAAAATGTGAGATAGTTATGGACGTAATTGGCTCGACCGGAGATGCCGTCGCCATTGGCGTCGTTCTCATCTACATTGGCAAGTATGTCGCTTTCCAAAATAGATTCAAGCAAACCAAGCCCAACGAGGGGCTGGCTAATACGTGCAGAAGTGAAGATCGATGAAGGAAGTGAGGAATATGCATTGGCTATCGAATACGCCGGCTTGCGAAGAGTATAGCTTGTTCCATCATCGAACTTCCCGCTAATAGTCGAATAGGTAACATTGATATTACCCTCATTACGAATGCTTCCTGTTGCACGTGGATGGAGGACTACACCGAAGTTTGGTACAGGCAGCGGACCGTTTGTTGATGTCACACCCGCAATGCTAATTCGAAACATCATGCTTTCAGGGTTTTCAGCGCCGTTTATTGGCTTACCTCTGCCACCGGAAATGTGACATGAATTACATGACGAGCTTGCATAGAGAGGACCAAGCCCGTATGAAAGCGCTGCCGGAGGCGCAACAAAACTCTCACGGAATACTGTACGTCCGTCTTGATGAAGTGTAAAATTCAGCCCCGTCAGGTTCGGTGCTCGTTCAGAGAATGCCTCACCGCCGGCATTATCAATTGTAAGTTCACCACCCATTTCTGCAAATTCCTGTGGATTCTCTTCGTGCAGTTCACCGTAATCTATAATTGTTGGGTCTTCACTACATCCTGCTATAAATAAAACGAACACGACTAGCGATGCTGACAATAAAACCGAAATATGCTTAAGTAACGACAATTTCATTCGTCCGTTGTTTATTGCAGTAGGAGTGGCCTTACCTGCATCTCTAATGTATTTTTCAGTGTGCGAACAGCAGTACGTGCATTCTCAACATCGCCCGGCTTTGCAGATAGTGACGTCGAGAACGTCGGGATAAGTGCAGAAATAGCATTCACAGCATTTGTAATTTCATTAAATACTTTTGCATCAAGACCAAAACCACTTCGTGCTACAACAAGACCCGATATTCCATACGAGTTCGGCTCTTTGCCACCTTGATACATATACTTAACTCCGAGTATGTTCGAGTGGTAATCGTTTGTTGAATTTGAACTGAACCGTGATTCTTCAAGCGTGTCGGCACTCATATCAAGCGGTTTACCTATCTTTCGCTCCGCGAGGTCATCACAAACATATATCATAGCATCAATAAGATCACGCATAGCATCTTTGTCTGTGGCATAAACTCCTCCGCTTTGTCCGGGGTTTGTTATCTGCCCTACATAATTTTCGTGGGCAGGGTCCCACGAATAGCGAAGCGATTGCGTGAGCCGCTCCATCTCACGTGAGACAGCCCCGATATACTTAAACTCTTTCTCGGTGAAGTCCGAAACTTGTTTGTTACCATCAATACCAAAGAGCAAATACTCAAGTGCATGGAATCCCTTAAGGGAGCCACTAAAGCCAACAATGAGGTCATCATTGATGAGTTGATTTTCAGCAAGTACCTTCTCAATATCAGCAACTACGACTGGGAAAGAATATACAAACGCCGATAGATTGCTCTTACGTGCTGGTCCCAAGAACATTGCCTGGCTCTCCGCCCACCACTCATGAGCCGTTCTCCAGGCGATACGCGCAGAATCAAGGGTAATGGCATTTCTAAACTTGTCAGAAAAAAGAAAGCTGATCTTGATGATAGTGTCAGAGTTA
>JAYUZC010000019.1:0-3133 GCA_043752045.1 Bacteroidota bacterium
ACGGAAACGACCTTGCTTACCTTTGAGAGTATCAGAGAGAGACTTCAAGGCCCGAGATGTATCTGCTTTTACCGCAGATGCACGACGAGAATTATCAAAAAGCGAATCAACTGCTTCCTGAAGCATACGCTTTTCGTTACGCAAGATAACTTCAGGAGCTTTGATATCCATCAAACGCTTTAAGCGGTTATTACGAATAATAACGCGACGATAGAGATCATTAAGATCGGACGTTGCAAAACGACCACCTTCGAGTGGCACAAGCGGACGAAGCTCCGGCGGAATCACAGGAATTACTTCAAGCACCATCCATTCAGGACGGTTCTCAACTTTTACTTTTTCTTCATCACGGAACGCCTCAACCGTACGAAGACGCTTAAGTGCTTCTTGACGCTTCAACTGCGATGTCTCTTCGCGTGCAGCGCGGCGAAGCTCAAATGAAAGTGCTTCTATATCTGAACGACGAAGAAGCTCACGAACAGCCACACCACCGATAAGAGCCAAAAACTTCTTAGGGCTATCATGATCAAGGTCTTGATTGCCGGCAGGAAGTGTATCGAGAATACGGAAATATTCTTCTTCGGTCAGAAGATGCTTAATAGGCAACCCTGTCGGTCCTGAATTAACCACTACGTATGATTCGTAATAGATGATCTTCTCAAGATCCTTAGACGGAATTCCTAATAAATGACCGATCTTGTTTGGAAGCGAACGGAAATACCAAATATGAACAACAGGCACTGCAAGTGCGATATGTCCGAAACGCTCGCGACGAACAGACTTCGTCGTTACTTCAACTCCGCAGCGATCGCAGATAATACCTTTGTAACGGATACGCTTGTATTTACCGCAGAAGCATTCCCAATCACGTGTAGGTCCAAAGATCTTCTCGCAAAAGAGACCATCTTTTTCCGGACGATATGAGCGGTAGTTAATCGTTTCCGGCTTGGTGATCTCACCGTAGCTTCTGCCGAGTATTGCATCAGTACTTGCAAGACTGATCGTGATACGTGAGAAGTTCTTGAACGGCGATTCCATTGGAAGCATGTATGCCATATTATTCCCTTATACTTTTAATGTTCTAAAATCTTGTGTCGTTCGTCAATCGTGATTCGTCACGAAGGACGAATCACGACCAACGATTCACGAATTAATCAATAAGTACTTCAAGCGCCAAGCCCTGAAGCTCGCGAACAAGTACGCTGAATGATTCCGGTACGCTCGGCTCCGGCATATTATCACCCTTGACGATCGCTTCATAGACGCGTGAACGTCCAGGCACGTCATCGGATTTTACCGTCAATATCTCTTGGAGTGCATGAGCCGCACCGTATGCTTCGAGCGCCCATACTTCCATCTCTCCAAAACGTTGACCACCGAACTGCGCTTTACCACCAAGCGGCTGCTGTGTGATAAGTGAATAAGGTCCGATCGAGCGAGCATGGATCTTATCATCAACCAAGTGGGAGAGCTTCATCATGTATATCTGCCCTACCGTAACCTTCTGATCGAATGGATCACCTGTTCTTCCGTCATAAAGCACTGTGCGCGCTTCTTGGTCAAGCCCTGCTTCTCCGAGATAATTATAGACATCATCCCAGTGTGCGCCATCGAAAATAGGTGTCTCGAACTTAACGCCAAGCTGCTTTGCAGCAAAACCGAGAGCTGTTTCATACAGCTGCCCGATATTCATACGGCTTGGTACACCAAGTGGATTAAGTACGATGTCCACCGGAGTTCCGTTTGCTAAGAACGGCATATCCTCCTGCGGTACGATGTTCGCAACAACGCCCTTATTACCATGTCGTCCTGCCATCTTATCACCGACAGAAAGCTTACGCTTCTTGGCTACATAGACCTTTGCCATCTGCATGATACCCGGCTGCAACTCATCGCCGAGACCAACCTTTGACTTTTCTTTGCGGACTTCTGCTTCGATGTCTTCACGCTTTGTCCAATATCCTTCGTAAATTTTACGGACGAGATTAGACTTGCGACGATCTTCAACCCAGTCGTTACCGACCGAGAGGAGTTCTAACTCATCAAGACGCGAGAAGAACGTATCATGTTTGAACGTAGAGCCGCCTCGAACGACAGTCGAGCCATCAAGGTTTTTTACGCCTGCTGATGTTTCACCATCAAGCACCTTCTCAAGTTTCTCTGCAAGCTTTGTGTTGATCTCATAGAGTGAATCTTTGAAGAACTTGTCGATAGCATCAACTCTCTTCTTCTCTTCGCGTTTCTCGTCGCCTTCCTTCTTCGATGCCTTACGGCTGAAAAGTTTTGTCTCGACGACAACACCTTTGATACCCGGAGGTGCCTTGAGCGATGCATCTTTCACGTCGCCTGCCTTGTCACCAAAGATAGCGCGCAACAGCTTTTCTTCGGGTGTCGGATCAGTCTCACCTTTTGGTGTGATCTTACCGATAAGGATATCACCCTCTTTGATCTCTGCGCCGGTACGAATGATACCATTCTCATCGAGATCTTTAGTTGACTCTTCAGAGACGTTCGGTATTTCGCGGGTAAGCTCTTCTTCACCGCGTTTGGTATCGCGAACGTGAAGCTCGAACTCTTCAATATGGATAGAAGTATAAATATCTTCTGATACAACTCGCTCTGAAATAACGATAGCATCTTCGAAGTTATATCCGCGCCAAGGCATGAATGCTACAAGCACGTTACGCCCAAGTGCGAGTTCACCGCCTTCGGTTGAAGATGAATCAACGAGTGCATCACCTTTGACCACACGGTCTCCTGTTGCAACGATAGGACGCTGATTAATACAGGTGTCCTGGTTGGTACGGAAGAACTTTACAAGTTTATATTCACGGCGACGGCGATCATCGAAGCTTGCGGCGATCTCATCACGTGAACCTTCATCATCATAGATCATGACGATACGTTCAGCATCAACATACTCAACGACTCCGTCACGCTCGGCAAGGATAAGTGCGCGGCTGTCTTTTGCGATCTTGCCTTCCATACCCGTTCCGACAAGCGGAGCTTCCGGGCGAACAAGCGGCACGGCTTGGCGTTGCATATTCGAGCCCATGAGTGCGCGGTTCGCATCATCATGCTCAAGGAATGGGATGAGCGCAGCAGCGGCAGATACGATCTGACTCGGTGCAAC
>JAYUZC010000020.1:0-3123 GCA_043752045.1 Bacteroidota bacterium
TGAAAATTTCCGAAGGTCGCAGATGGTGTTAGAGTCGAAGGTGTGCCTAATACAACTTTTTTAAGTGAACGCTCAAGATGAGATGAGCAGGAAAGAAGAACACTACCAACGCATACGAAGACCAAGACGCCAAGGATCTTCAGGAGTGAACGGAGCACTGATATATGGTGTCGTCTTTGTATCGGAGACATCGAAGTCGAAAAGATGAGCCGAGATGTATGCATCCAACAGATTTGCAATATAGACAAGTCCAGCATAGATATAGAATTTGTCGCGGTCATCGCGATAAAAATCTCTTACGGATGTATATCGGTCAGCCTGCGTATAATCACCCCTGCATATCTGATCGTTGATAGAATCTTGTGTATAAGTTAAGCGATGATCTTGCAATAATGCGGCATAAATACATCCGCCAAATGCAGCAAAGATGATAGGAGTTTTCCACCACTGCTCGTTATAGACTTGCCCTGCGCCAGGGACTACCGCCGATAATCCTAATGCAAGAAATGGATCCTTCTGCATCACGAAGCGCGTCGTATCAGCTTTTTTCGCTTTGGGACTACTTTCTTTTTCTTGTGCCCGTAAGGAGACAGAAAGGACAATGACAAACAATATGATAAGAAATGCCTTCAATCAATTGATTGCAATACACTCTATCTCGACGTTCGCGCCTTTCGGCAATGCACTCACCTGTACCGTACTGCGAGCAGGTTTTGATGCGCCAAAGAACTCGTCATAGATTGCATTGACAGTTGCAAAATTACCGAGATCTGTAAGGAAAATGGTTGTCTTAACCACATCGCCAAGCGTTGCTCCGCCGGATGACACGACAGCCGAAAGATTTCTCAGCACCTGACGTGTTTCTTCTTCGATAGATGCGTTGTTCATCTGGCCTGTCTTTGGGTCAAGAGGAATCTGACCCGAACAAAAAAGCATGTTGCCGCTTTTTATTGCCTGTGAATACGGACCGATCGGTGCCGGTGCGTCAGAGGTAAGTATTATTGACTTTGACATACAAAGATTTATTCCGCTTTTATTGATAACAGTATATCCGTGAGCCGCTCGAGTTCTTCACTGGAATAGTATTCTATGTTGATATCGCCATGTCCGTTCTCTTTTGTACGGATACGAACCTGTGTCTTGAGCTTCTGCTTCAGCTCGTTCTCTATTGGGGTGTATGCCCCATTTGAAGCATCACCGGTTGATTTGAGCGGTCTCCCTGCTCGCTTACGAGCCGTTTCTCCGTTAGTTGCAACATGGTCAAGTGCCGCGCGGCGGGCAAGTTCTTCGAGTTTGCGAACTGAATAGTTCTCATTAACCGACTGTCGCCACAATGCGATCTGATGGGCAGCGTCCGAAATAACCATGATGGCTTTTGCATGTCCCATACCAAGTTCACCCTTGCGGAGTGATTCTTTGATCTCTGCGGGCAAACGAAGCAGACGAAGAAAATTTGAAACAGTAGTACGATCTTTCGAGATACGCTCTGCAACCTCTTCCTGCTTTAGTCCACATTCATCAATAAGACGGCGATACGATTCCGCTTCATCTATTGGGTTGAGGTCCTGCCGCTGAACGTTCTCAATGATAGCAAGCTCAAGCATCTTACGGTCAGTATCAACATTAATTACGAACGCAGGTATCTTCAGAAGACCAGCCCGTTCGGATGCACGAAGTCGGCGTTCACCGGTGATAAGCTCATATCGCGAGCCGACCTTGCGAACTGTTACCGGCTGAATGATGCCATGCTCACGAATAGACTCCGTAAGTTCTGCAAGCTCTTGCTCGGGAAAATCTTTTCGTGGCTGCTGCGGATTGGGACTGATTAGTTTGATGTCAATATAGGGCACATCAACTACACGCTCTTCGATAAGCGTACTGACATCTCTCTGATTTTGATCATGGCTTGAAGCACCGGGGATAAGCGCCCCAAGTCCTTTGCCAAGTACCATTTTTGTTTTGGACATACTCTGCCTTTCACTCGCACAAAGCGAGCATGCTATTTACCGCACTATTTCTTTTTTAGTGCTGGGTTACGTTCGATAAGCTCTTTGGTAAGCTCTGTATAATTTTTTGCCCCTGCGCTAAGAGCATCGTACATGACGACAGGAAGCCCGAAGCTCGGTGCTTCCGAGAGACGCACATTGCGCGAAATAACGGTCTTGAACACCTTCTCACCAAAGTATCTCTGTACTTCACCGACAACCTGATTCGAGAGCCGCAAGCGGCCATCGAACATCGTGAGCAACACTCCTTCAATATCAAGCTTTGGGTTCAAATGCTTCTTGACGATATTTATCGTATTCAAAAGCTGCCCTAATCCTTCGAGAGCATAATATTCGCATTGTACAGGAATAAGAACGCTATCGCTTGCCGTCAACGCATTAAGTGTCAGAAGAGAAAGCGATGGCGGGCAATCAATCAGAAGATAATCGTACTTATCACGAATAGGATGCAATGCCTTTGCCATGACTTGCTCACGGTTCTCGACCTCCACAAGTTCTATCTCCGCACCGACAAGATTAATATGACTTGGCAGCAGCGATAAATTCGGTAGCTTTGTCTCGATGATGGTTTCCGCAGCTGTTGAAGCGCCGACGAGAACATCATAGATGGTTTTAGGGAGGGCTTTTGAGTCGATACCGAGTCCGCTTGTGGCATTTGCCTGCGAATCAATATCAATCAGCAGTGTCCTGAATCCGCTCATCGCAAGCGATGCCGCGAGGTTCACCGCCGTTGTCGTCTTCCCTACTCCGCCTTTTTGGTTGGCTACTGTAATTACTTTGCCCATCAACTATCTATCTTACCCTCACCTGTTTCGTAGGGTTAGTAACGAGAAACGGGAAGGAAATGTCAAAAAGAAAAGGGTACATCAATAGATGTACCCTTTTAGAAAATATCCGCGCTATGACTTACTCAATAACGATACGCTGTGTCTTGGCAACACCATCAGCGGCTACGCTGATGATATATGCACCGGTCGGAAGTTCATTCGTCGTAAAGTTGAGAGAATGTTTACCTTCACCGAATGGCGACTTTGCAAGTATCTTTACTGTTCTGCCAAGTACATCATAAAGGGTTGCGGTTACAACTGTGTTCTTATTAAGCGAGAAGTGTACTGTG
>JAYUZC010000021.1:0-3088 GCA_043752045.1 Bacteroidota bacterium
ATTCCCTGCTATCTTTGAATGAGAGGGGAAGCCATCATGCTCAAGATCTGCAATGAGTGTGCCACCGTAATGCACATTAAGTAGCTGCAGTCCTCGGCAAATACCTAAAATTGGTAGATTGCGTTCATCTGCTTTTCTTGCAAACGAAAACTCATTCGTATCTCTTGCTTCATCAGGCGTATCGTTACAGAGCGGTAGAAGTTCTGGCTTGTTGTAATATTTTGGGTCAACATCAGCACCTCCGGTGAAGAGGATGCCGTCAACGGTGTCTATTGCTTCAGGTGCTTGCGAGAGATTAATAACCTCAACTTCATGCTCTAACTTTTTTGCCGCATGAGTAAGTGCCTCCACATACTTATTGTACTTTGGGATGTTCGGTGGTGCGTAAGATAAGCCAATTGTAATGTTCATCTATAAAAATACTGATTGAATTTGTTTCCAAAACTCGTCTTCATCTGAAAACGTATATGTGATATGAAGCACTCCTACCTGGCAAGCAAGTTCTGCTTTATCAAAATATTCTCCTGATTTAACAATATCTTTCGTCGTCGTGATAATTATATCACAATCATCATTTGCCGCTCGTTTAATTACGTCAGAAATGATGGCAGCATTATACTCCGCATGGTCTTCAAGAGCATACGGAATAATATCTGCATCAAATGACGAGATAAGATTATGAAAACGCTCCGGATTTGCAATTGATGAAATAGCAAGAACTCGTTTGCCTTTTAGATATTCGGGTGATTGTGTGGACACATCGAGAAAAGTAATATTTGAAGCAACGAGTTTTGCTCGAACGATAAGAGTATCCTTCCTCTGCGGGATGACTATTCCGTTCTCATCAGTTCGAATGATAATGTCTGCATCACTTGAGGATGTAATATCCTCACGGTTCTTCCCAAAAGGAATGACATGTTGATTAGAGTGCTTATCAATAAGCAAGATGTTGAGGTCTCGCTTCAAAGCCATGTGCTGATAACCATCATCAAGAAGGATTACATCTGCTCCGATTGCAATGGCTTCCTTTGCTCCGTTTGCTCTATCTTCATCGCAAACGACCATCACACCGCCAAGTTCACGAGCAAAACTCTGCGCCTCATCTCCGGATTTGTTTATATCCGCAAGTATTTGCCTTCCGTCAGAAACGAGTAAAAATCCCTTCGACTTCCGCTTATATCCGCGCATCACAATTGCAGGTTTCTTGTCGAGCGAGTCTCTTAGATACTCAGCAATAAGTTTCGTGATAGGGCTTTTGCCGCTTCCGCCAGCGGTGATATTGCCGATAGATATGACAGGGACTGATACTTTTGTCCTAGTAACTGACCCTTTGTGATAAAGGATTCGTCGCATGGTCATAACCCATGCATACGGGTTAAGCATATCAACGATGGTCATACGGATTCACCTCGCAATTTTGCAGATACTTGTTCAAGATATATCCGCTGTCCATCTCTATCGTCGGGAAAGTTTGAAGTATCTAATTCTTCAGCATACACATCAACAACCGAAAAAGGAAGAGGTATTTCAAACGTGTCCCAACTTTTCGTTAGCCTATACGAGTTTCGGTAGCTTATATGAAGAAAGAGAAGAGGAAGCCCAAGTTCTTTTGCGGCGATGAATGCACCACGTTTGAATTCTTCTTTTGGTCCGCGAGGTCCGTCAGGAGTAATAACAATGCGTTGTGAATCACCATTCTTTATGAGATTAATTGCTTCTTCGAGTGCCTCCATCCCTTTTATTGAACTCGACCCGCGAACAACCTTATACTTCCATCTCGTGAGTATAGTGGTGAGGTAATCCCCATCCTTTGACGGACTGACGAGTGCAACGGCATCTTTTTTCGATACATACCACCCGGCAATCATAGTTGAATGCCAAAAAGCAACAATGCACCTATCAGGCAAAGGCGAACCACTCCACTTAAAGCGTAGCGTTTTTACGAGAGCGGATATTCCGAACGGTAATAGTGCTGACATCAGTCTGCAAGAAGTTCATTGGCTACGCGTCGGGCGGTACTTCCGCTTGGGGCACGAAGCAGTGAACGCAAATTACGAAGTTCTTCGGTAAAGGTAGATTTATCTCGGAGAACAGATTCCAACGACTTGGCGATTTTGTCTTGTGTGAACTCAGACTGTATGAGTTCTGGATAAAGCTGTTTGCCAAGGACGATATTGATAAGTCCGATATACGGCAGTTTTATGAGGTTCTTCGCGATAAGATAGGTGATAGAACTTGTCTTGTAGCAAATTACTCCCGGCAAACCCATCAGACCAGCTTCAAGTGTAGTTGTTCCGCTTTTGAGTATTCCTAACGAGCCATACGACATTAATTCATGTATCTCTCTTGATTCGCCAGTAAATAATTTGAAGTTATTTGGCATTGCTATTTCAATCCCCTTAGCTTTGACAATTATCTTTTCGTACTTATTCTCGATGTCGAATTTCTCTGCTGCAGCTGTCATAGTTGATAGGTGTCGCGATACTTCTTCCTTACGGCTGCCCGGAAAAACGAGTAACCATTCTTTATCTACATCAAGTCCGTGCTTGAGAGCAAATGCTTCTCTTCCAACAAATGACTTTTCTTCCTCTTCGATAAGTTCAAGCAGGGGATGACCGACAAATTTGACATTGTGATGACCTTTCTCTTTATAGAGCTTCTCTTCAAAAGGGAAGATAACGAGTAGTTCATCTGTATTCGCTATGATACTCTTGATGCGCCCCTCTTTCCAAGCCCATACTTGCGGACTTACATAGTAGATAACTTTGATATTCCTTTTCTTTGCTTCTTTAGCAAAGCGCAGATTGAACCCTGGGTAATCAATGAGGAAAACGACATCCGGTTTTGTTAGAGGATCATCAAGGAGCGCAACCATCTTACGAAAAACATTGCGAAAGAACAGATACCGCTTTACTACTTCAGCAAAACCGATAACAGATACGTCCTTGTCTGTGTAATAGAGCTTCGTCCCAAGCGCAGCACATTCCGAGCCGCCGATACCATAAATATCAAGTGACGCTCCGCGTTCGCTCGCCATTTCGTGCGCCACTTGCAAGGCATGGGCAGCCAATCGGTCACCCGATGCTTC
>JAYUZC010000022.1:0-7870 GCA_043752045.1 Bacteroidota bacterium
TATTTTTCGGTTTTAGTCGTATATTAGTATCCTCTCCGGTGGTGTATAATGCACTACGGATATTTGCCTTATCGAGTGAGAAAGAGAATACTCTACATATTATTTCTCTTGATGCCGACCGTTGCGTCCGCCCAAACCGCTGATACATCAGGGGTTATTAATGTATATTCCAAAGTTTTAAGTATAGATTCCTGCGAGAATACGCTCTTTGTCCAGACTGCGCGCGGCTTTGCAGAGGGCGACCGCATTCTCATCATCCAGATGAAAGGCGCAACAATTGATACGACAGACTCTCCAAACTTTGGGACGATACTTGACTACGGCTTTAGCGGCAGCTACGAAATAGCACGCATTAAAACCATTAAGGGATTATTCTTTACGCTTGAATCACGGATGGTCAGTCCCTTTGATGTAAAGGGTGCAGTCCAGATCGTTCGTATCCCGCAGTTTACAAATGTAAATATTACGGGCAAGGTAACAGCGCTCAAATGGGATGGGAATGTCGGTGGAGTCGTCATCCTCGAAGCAACCGGCAACCTAAATCTTGGTGCAGATATAGATGTTAGTGGTCAAGGTTTCCGAGGCGGTGATTCATCAGCAAACAATGCACAGCCGGATGTCAATAATTATGCTTTACCTCTCTTCTTAGGTGAAGGCGGTACAAAAGGTGAAGGAATAGCACACTATGTTCTGGATAGAGAAGCAGGCCGCGGACCACAAGCGAATGGCGGCGGCGGCGGTAACTCGCAAAATGCAGGCGGTGGCGGCGGCTCGAACATTGGAATTGGCGGTATCGGTGGTGACCAAATAGATTTCTTCGGACGTATCCCTATCGGTGGTCATGGTGGTAAATCACTTAACCCCGTGCTACCAATATTCAGGGTTTACATGGGCGGCGGCGGCGGCGGCGGGCAAGAGAACGACTCTCGCGGTTCTGGAGGCGGAGCAGGTGGTGGTATCATTATCATTCGTTCTGCAACGTTGTCATCAAGCGGAGGGGAGCTACTTGCAAACGGCGCAAATTCACGGATGGCAGAACTTGATGGCGGCGGTGGTGGTGGAGCCGCTGGATCAGTGCTTCTTGAGGTAGGCACAGCTACGAATATCATCTCGATTGAAGTCAAAGGTGGCGACGGTGCAGATAATGCTGCGTCAATCGGCACACCACCTGCGTGGTGCTACGCGCCAGGCGGCGGTGGCGGAGGCGGGCTTGTTATTCATCCTACGGCATTTTTGAATGTATCTGTTACAGCAACAGGCGGAGCAGCAGGTATCGTCGTTGATAATACACTAAGTTGTTTTGGTACAACCTACGGCGCAGATTCAGGAACATTCGGCGGGATACGAACTCCGAGTGCTCTACCCGAAGGAAAGGTCAAGTATGACCGCCCGAACATACTTGAAGATGTTCTTACTATCTGTGAAGGAGACACGGTTCAACTTCATGTAGTTGGCAATGTCCCTGTCACATGGTCACCAACTCTTGGACTTGATTCAGTAAATTCCATGACGCCGCTTGCGAACCCATCGGTAACGACAACATACGTCGCTTCGATGTTCAAAAACGATTGTACATATCTTGATTCTGTTCGCATTAAAGTGAATCCCCGTCCACGTCCGCTTATTGCAGGGGCGAACGACCCATGCGGTGGCTCGATAGTCGGCTACAGAGTCTTTCCGTTCACACCGGGTAACACCTATTCATGGCGTGCAAATGGTGGAAGTGTCATCGCTGGACAAAGTACTGATTCAGTCACTATCGAATGGGGTAACGATACGGTATTTGCATCACTCATTATCGAGATGCGAATTGATTCATCTGGTTGTATAGGCGTTGATTCGCTGCCAGTCCTCGTCACACCAACAACACGACCATTAGTGCTCGGGGCAAAGCCGCTCTGTGATGGTGATACGATTATCCTATCGACGACGGCGGTTATCGGCAGATACTTGTGGTCAAATGGCGATACGACTGATACGATTCGTATCGCGGATTCTGGTACATTTTATGTTGACATCCTTGATGGGAAATGCGTACAACGTTCACTCACTGTACGAGTAGATAAATTCCCACCGCCAAAGCCAAAAATTACTGCAACAAGTGATTCACTGCGTAACCCCTGCGACTTTGTATCAATGGATGCAGGAGCTGGGTATTCAGCATACTTATGGTCAACCGGTGATTCAACTCAAAGCATTGTCGTTAGAGATAGTGGGTTGTATTCCGTCATCGTCGTTGATACTAATGGATGTACAGGATATGACACGACGTATATACGGCTTGGTATTCTCAAACCAACAAAGTTCATCCTTGCACTTGATACGCTCTACGGGAATACTGGCGATAGGGTGTACTACCCAATCAAGGTTATCTCTCTTGAAGACCCGTTACTTGATTGTGAAGCAGAATACACGATGAGCATTCACTTCAATCGTTCGCTCATTGTCCCAACAACTTCGTTGAGCTTTGACTCTTTGACAGAGTATCTTCGCTTTGTTACATTTGGCAACGCATTGAACATGAGCGGTCCCATTACCGAGCTCCCGGGCATCGAGTTTATCGTTACGCTTGGTGATACATCCGAGACACCTATTGTGATAGACTCTTTCACCTGGGGAAAATTTCCGATTGAGTACATTGGACACAATGGATTATTCCGGCTTGCAGACATTTGTTATGAGGGTGGCGAGCGGCTTACCGATACTAAGGGACTCATTAACATATCAGTGCCGAAGCCGAACCCATCGAGCGAGAAGACACTTGTACGTTTCTCGACGATAGAGACAGGAAGAACGCAAGTATATCTGACCGATATTACAGGGAATATCGTTCGTACTCTTGCAGATGGTGAATTCAAACCTGGAGAATACTCTGTATACATTAGCACAAACACACTCTCTGCCGGAAATTACTTTGTTACGCTTCGAACGCCAACAGTAGTCTTACATCGCGGACTTTTAGTAGATCATTAAGTGCTCGTCAACCCACACAGGCACACATTCTCATCAAGAACACGCAGCTGTTTACAAGCTATGGTGTTGGTTATCTCCTGTATCCTCGTTTCTCTACAGGCACGAAGTCAGGTTCAACAAGCGGTCTATGACACAACATTCAAGATCATCTACTACGGAGCGTATGGTGATTACGGTTTTAATTTACACACCGCTGATTTCAAGCAACTCCCCGGAATACCAAACTGCTGCCCTCTTTTTACAGACGGTGTAGGATCAGGATTTTCAGTCGGTGCATTTCTTGGTGTAGATGTTGAGCTTCCACTATCGTTTGAACTTCGTTTAGGATATTTGAATCAAAGTGCACTGCTATCTGCAACACAAAATACGTTTCTTGAAGTCGGAGGGGTTGTTGTGCCTGCAACGATTGACCATTCAATAGATGCTTCCTTAAATGTCCTCAACTTTGAGACATTGGCTCAATATAATATATTGGAAGACCTTTTTATTAAGGGTGGGTTCGGGTTTGGTTACCTGTTCTCGAGCAATTATCTCCAGCAAGAAGAGCTTATTGACCCGACGAACACGAAGACATTTAACAACGGGAGCAGGATACGAAATTCGTATGAAGGATCAATACCTGATGCCTCAAAGATAGTATTAAATGCGCTCATCGGACTCTGCTACATAGTCCCCTTGAATGAAGAACGTACCTGGCAGGCAAGACCAGAGGTCTATTATGCCTATGGAGTCAATACAATTGTCAAAGACCTTGATTGGCGGGCGAATTCAATACGAGTCGGAGTGGCACTTCAGTATAACCCATACGAGATCGAGGCTATACCACCGCCACCGCCACCCCCACCACCACCACCGCCGCCACCACCGCCGCCGCCGCAAATGCCGACTATTGCTGCTGACTTGAAAGCAATAGGTGTAGATAAAGATGGAAATGAAGTGCCATTGAAGATCAAAGTTGAGGAGTTCTTGAACACACAGCTTCGCCCGCTTCTGAACTATGTGTTCTTTGAAGAGGGTTCAAGTGAATTGCCGGAGCGATATACTCGATTGACCGATCAAGAGTCGAAGAGGTTCCATGTTGATAAACTCTTCAACTATGAAACACTGGATCTTTATCACACAATGTTGAACATTGTCGGCAGAAGAATGCTGATCCACACAAATGCGATTATCACCATTGTTGGCTGCAATGACGGTGTCTCAAGCGAAAAGAACAATCTTGATGTTTCAAAAAAACGAGCTGAGGTCGTCAAAAAATATCTTGTTGATACATGGGGTATTGATCCGAATCGCATCAAAACAGAAGCTCAAAATCTGCCCGATAAGCCTTCAAATCCTTCCACACAAGACGGTATCATAGAGAACAGACGCGCGGAAATAAACTGCGACGTTCCAGAAGTAATGGAGCCGATCTTTACTACTGATACGATACGTACTGTCTATGTACCAAATGTCAGATTCTTCCCCATAGTACAAGCTGATGCAGGGCTTGCAACTTATAACATTAATGTCACCAATCTGGGAAAACAGCTTAAGGACTTCAAAGGCGGAGCTACCCTACCAGCAAAACAAGATTGGGAGTTGACAAAGATCAATAAGAATGTCTTAAAGAACTTAACTTCGCTTAAGTATCAGTTTAATGTAACCGATAATATCAATCAACAGGCATCTTCAATACCGGATTCTATACCGGTAGAACAACTTACTATCGAGAAAAAACGTGAACTGAAGATCGCAGATACGGTCTTCTCACGATATAACCTCATTCTCTTCGATTTTGGTAAAGGTATACTCGGAAAAGCGAACCTAAAAATTGCAGATTTTGTGAAAGGACGATTAACTCCACTTGACATTATCTCTGTAACAGGGTATGCTGATCGTATAGGTAGTCAAGAATACAATAAGAAGCTATCTGAAGTTCGAGCACGTGCCACTGCCCTTTCGATCGCGCGTCCTGAATCAACACAAAAAGGAGTAGGCGGAAGCGAGTTGCTTTATGATAATGATTTGCCCGAAGGAAGATTTTATTGCCGCACTGTCGAGATATTCGTAGCATCACCACAGAAGTAACAATTTCATCTGTAAGTACAAATATGCCTCATTATCCCTACACTTTTCTCCACTTCAATCCACTTCAATTTCCCGTAAGTCATTATTTTTCAGCGTTTTCTTGCTTATTTGAAAAATAATGTGGAAAAAATGCAGGAAACGCTTGCATTTGACAAAAGCTTGTTGTATATTTGAACCAGAAGGTTTAGAGATTCTTGGTTTTGCTTTATCACGTACAGAGTTTTGCTTTATCAAATTGACCTGATTTCGTGATTCGTTTATGTTTCTCTTAATCTCCTCGTTGGTTGCCCCCAACACCGTTTTACTTGCTCTTTAGAACTAAACGGGTTTTAAACCCAAACAAGTTGTAAAGCATCATAAACGTTAGAAATAGTTGCTTATCAAAACATGAAAATCAGAAGCTTCATACAGAGCTTTCTATCAGTGACAGCGGTACTCATAGCAATGAGTTCTCTTTCGTATGCACAGATCCCAAGACAGATGAGCTACCAAGGTATCATCATTGGTGGTTCAGGCAACCCAATCAATGATGGCACACACACACTCGAGATAAATTTTTATGACGCTGCTGTAGGCGGTAATCTGCTCCACGGAGAAACATTCTCAACAGTTACCAACGCAGGTATCTTTAATGTTATCATTGGCGCTAATACCCCGCTCCCGGCAAGTTTACTATTTGATCGTCAGTATTTTTTAGGGGTCAGTGTTGATGGCACTCCTGAAATGACGCCTCGTACTGCACTTACTGCTGCTCCTTATGCCCTTCGTTCAGGTACAGCGGACGTAGCAAAAAGTGTCTCGACCGATGCACGAGGTGTCGTAACAAGTTTGAACGAACTCGATGGACCTGTCAGAATCGTAGGTGATACGACAATCCGAGTTACACAAAATGGACAGGTAATTTCTCTTTCGGCAATTATACCGGACATAAAGGGAGTACCATTTAACCTCATCACATCAGGTGTAAATACCGGGCAGACACTTGTTGTTGGTGATAGTACAAAACTTTTTCCACAGGGTAAAGGTGAGATTACTGCCAACCGCCTGACTGGTGCATCATTCACAGTTAACTCGAATGCAGATTCTTATGCCGGCAGGGTAAAAATACCCAAGGGAGTTTCTTCGCTTACAGTGAACCTCAACCCGAATGTCGGATGTACTGTGAACTCCAGCGTTACAGTCTCACAGTACGATTCAGAAGGAAGCGAGATACTTGTTGGTACGATGGTAACTCGCATAATCGACAACAGCTTTACTGTCCAGTTTTCAGCATCGTACCCTACTGATACCGGACAAATAACGTATCTCATCATAAACCCATAACACAAGTTTGACTTATCAAAAATGCCTTATAATTGTATGAATCAAATAACTACATTAACTCACAAACTCAATACAACAATGAAACAACGCATACTTTCAACGTTTGCCTTACTTGCAATAGTAGGGTTGTTTTTTGTTGGTGATGTCTTCGCTCAGGCAGTTCCATCATTGGTAACCCAACAGATGAGACTCTCTACTGGCGGCATAACACCAAACTATGTTCAACACCGTGCTATCACCGCTTCGCCGGCTGCTCCGACTACAAACGGTTTTTACGCATGGGATCAAGTACCTGTTGCCACATCTGGCATCAATTACCTATTATTCTTGAATGATCTGAATGAAGTTCGCAGAACGACACAGTTCTCTGTAGCGAACTCACTCCAGATCGCACGTGTCAATTTGGCAGGTGATAACATCGAATTCACTGACCTCTCCGCTCTTGTGAATGCAAGAAACGGTTTGCGTATTGATAACGATACAGTTCTTATGGGCGGACCGCTCACCGAGAACACAGCTATTGACGCTTCGGGCTTCAATATGACGTGGTCAAACACTAGTGCAACCCCGACAACATATACACTCGGTAACAGTACTAATACGTTTAATGTAAACATTGACGTTGGCACAGCAGGTAATCTTAACTTGAACAACATTGATGTTGACACAACAGCTAACAATATCCTTGTTACTGATGCAACCGGTAATGTTCGTTCACGTTCGATCTCATCACTCGTTGATGTAGAAGCGAACAACGGTCTTATCACTACCGATACCGGTAGCCGTGTTACCGTTCAGCTTGGTTCGCTTGCAACTGGCGGTGCTCCACTTTTGGCAAGCCGCTTCGTTACGCTCAACAGCTTTGACCTTAACTTTGATGGTGCAGGTAACATGAACCTTGGTAATGGCACCTCGAACGTTACAACGAACGTCAATACTGGTACAACTGGTAACATGACATTGCAGGGTACTACGCTCAACAGCACAGTTGGTGTTGATAACTTTGCATTCGTAAATACAACAACGAACGTTGTTCACAGAGCAAGAACACTTTCACTCGATTCGAATGCTGCTCCTGACCAATACATAACGATCGATAATACAGGACGTATTACACGTTCACAAAGCCCTGTAGCAAACTTCTTGCGTGGTCAGATCGCAGGTACAGGTGTGTTCCAGTACACATCACCTGCGCTGAATATCCAAGCAGGTGCTGCGATCAACGTATCGGTTGAGAATCATACCGGCGTGATCGGTGCTATCGTTGTTCAGGTAACAAACGTTACAACAGGTGCTGCAGGAACATTCTCGGTGGAATCATCCGAGAATATCCAATCCGGCTCCTTTATAAATTACACGGTCATTAATCCGTAAACGATTCTTTCATAGGCAGCGTATTATCTACGCTGCCTATGATTTAATTTAACTATGAAAAAAACTTGTGTACACCTTTTGCTTTCTTTATCGAGTTTGATACTCGCGGGAAACGTATGTGCACAACAAA
>JAYUZC010000023.1:0-7867 GCA_043752045.1 Bacteroidota bacterium
CATATGATTGCAATTTTCTACGGATAGATTTCTGATTTGTTTTTGTATAGTGTAACGATATTTCTTCGATAATTATTAATGGAGCTAAAATCATTCATCCGCGACATTCCGGATTTTCCGTCACCGGGTATTCTCTTCCGCGACATTACACCTCTTATCGGAAATACTGCAGCATTTGAACATACTTTAGTCAAAATGGCAGAGGTCGTAAAAGGTGTAGGGTTCGATAAGATCGCTGCTATTGAGTCACGCGGATTTATCTTTGGGGCACCGCTTGCAAAGATGCTTGGCAAGGGAT
Source organism: Bacteroidota bacterium (assembly GCA_043752045.1). Classification (GTDB taxonomy): domain Bacteria; phylum Bacteroidota; class Ignavibacteria; order Palsa-1295; family Palsa-1295; genus DATDEW01. The sequence goes on from JAYUZC010000023.1 coordinate 299, forward strand.
TCGTCCCTATTCGCAAGAAAGGTAAACTCCCGTTCAAAACTGTATCTACTAGTTATGACCTTGAATATGGGTCTAACACTCTTGAGATACACGAGGATGCCATCATCAAAGGTGAAAAGATTCTTATCGTAGATGATGTACTGGCTACAGGCGGGACAGCAAATGCATCGGCACATCTTATAGAGATGCTCGGCGGAGAAGTCGTAGCGTTTCTATTCCTTATAGAGCTAAGCTTCTTAAATGGAAGAAAAGTGCTCAATAATTATTCTATTCATCGGCTTATTGAATATTGACATTTTCACTAACTCCCGAAACCACTACCTTTTTCGAGCGTAGCTATTAATGTTCTTTTCTTAACCCAATCTCACCAAATCCTATGTATTTTACTCTTTGGGTACTCTTTACTCTCTTGATATCAACGGCATCAAGTGCCAAAGTTGGGGCCATACGAATTTCAAGTAAGATCATACTTGATGGTAAGCTCGATGAAGAAGTTTGGAAAGGTGTACCCTTCACAGAGTTTTTCCAGGAGTTTCCTGATGAGAATGCTGTCGCTACGCAGCGCACCGAGGCATGGATAGCATACGATGATACAAAGCTTTATATTGCCGCACGAATGTATGATACTCATCCTGACTCTATCGTTGCTCGTTTGACACGACGTGACGGATGGGCAGGAGCAGATTTTTTTTGGGTAGAATTTGACCCATATCATGACAAGCGAACCGGCTATTCCTTCGGGATGAGCGCAGCCGGGTCATTCTCAGATGCGACTTTCTCGAATGATGAATGGGAGGATAATACATGGGACGGTATTTGGGACGGAAAAACACGCATTGACTCGCTCGGTTGGACGGCAGAATTTGAGATACCGTTTTCCCAGCTCCGATTCCACAACATTGAAGAACAGGTTTGGGGAGTAAATTTTGCTCGATTCTTTTCCCGTCGGAAAGAGAGTGATTTTGCTGTCTTCAAACCTCGAAACGGTAGCGGCTACGTATCACGCTTTCTGGAGCTTACGGGCATAAAAGGCATACCAAGCCCGAGCCGTATAGAGTTTTTGCCTTACACGACCTTAAAAGAAGAATTCAAGCCAAAAATAGAGGGCGATCCGTTTCACACCGGGGCGAAATTCTCTCCCGGGGCAGGAGCAGACATCAAAGCAGGTATTGGTAGAAATCTCAATCTTGATATGACCATCAACCCTGATTTCGGACAGGTTGAAGTTGACCCGGCAGTAATCAATCTCTCCGATGCCGAGACCATCTTCCAAGAAAAACGACCGTTCTTTATTGAGGGCTCAAGCAATTTCCGCTTTGGCAACGGCGGAGCAAATTCTTTTGAAAATTATGATTGGTTTGATCCTATTTTCTTTTATTCACGACGTATTGGTAGAGTCCCTCAAGGCAGGATACCGTCAGCGGATTATTACGACGCTCCGATAGCTTCGACAATCTATGGAGCAGTCAAACTTACCGGTGACCTCGGCAATACTTTTCCTATTGGTATTGTCTCTGCCGTAACACAGCGGGAGTATGCCGACCTTTCTATAGGCGGTACAAAAAGTGAAGCGGAAGTCGAGCCCTTGACCTTTTATAACGCTCTTCGTCTTCGGAAGGAATATGATGAAGGATTTTGGTCCTTGGGAGGAATGCTGACAAATGTCACTCGTTCATTTGATGATCTCTCACTTAAGACACAGTTGAATAAATCAGGTTCAGTTTTAGCACTTGATGGTTGGTCATTTTTAGACGAAGAGAGAGAATGGGTTGTAACAGGTTGGGCCGGGTTAACTCACCTGACTGGAACGACGGACGCAATGACTCGCATTCAACGCAACTCTCGCCATTATTTTCAACGTCCTGATGCTTCATATCTCAGAGTTGACTCATCGGCAACTTCACTCACAGGCTATGGCGGACGGCTGTGGCTTAATAAGCAAGAGGGAAACGTTACATTCAATGCCGGACTTGGCTATCTTGACCCCAACTACGATCAGAATGATCTTGGTGTAAGTTTCAAGGGTGATCGTCTCAATGGTCATATACAATCCGGTTACAGGTGGACAGAACCTTCAGGGTTGATGCAGAATGCTTCTATGAGTGCAGTCGCAGCACGTTCATTTGATGGTGATGGGAATCCCACTCATATCGGTTATGCCGCGTTCGGCGACCTTTTATTCACCAATTTTTATGAAGTTTCCGGACAGGTGAGCTACTTCCCTGAACAAACGTCAAACTCGGCTACCCGCGGAGGTCCCCTTATGACTGTGCCTACATGGTTGTACTCTGAGATCGGCTTCGACTCGGACGCTCGCAAACGGCTAGGATTCGGAGCAAGTGCATCGTATCAACCTTCTGTTACCGACCATGCTTCTTGGACAGTCGCAGGATACCTCGAGTGGCGTGCTTCGAACAACATATTTTTCCGATTTGCACCAAGCTACGATGTCGAAGATAACGATGCACAATATGTAACTACTCTCAAAGACCCAACTGCAACAAATACATTCGGCTCACGATATGTCTTTGCGGAATTGGATCAACGAACAATCTCGGCAAGCATCCGATTTAACTGGACGTTCACACCGCGTTTAAGCTTCCAGCTTTTCTTACAGCCATTTGTTTCAGTAGGAGAGTATTCTAATATTAAGGAGTTGTCTAGACCCGCAAGTTATGACTTCCTTCGCTACGGTGATGGTGGAAGCACAATAGAAAAGACAGATGGAGAGTACACTGTTGATCCTGACGGAGCAGGAAGTGCTGCTGCGTTTTCACTTTATGAACCGAATTTCCACTTTGCTTCGATACGAGGAAACGCTGTTCTCCGATGGGAGTACCTTCCCGGCTCGACAGCATATCTTGTCTGGACACAACAGCAATCTGTAGAGTCACAATCCACCTCACTTGATGTTGCAAATGACCTTAGAAATGTTTTCTCCTCCGAAGACACAGAAAATATTTTGATGTTAAAGGTAAGTTACTGGTTCAGTTTGTAACCATGTTACTTGTGATCAACAACATAATACTTTCAAGAAGAATAGTACGCTCAGCTTGGGTTAGAGTCTCAAGTGTGTAGGAGCGTTCAAGAAGTATTTTACTCCCCGTCGAAGTTCTTTGGATAGCTCGTAGGGTATTTGTATTGATATCAATATTGATTGCGAGAACACCGTGTCGTGTATGCTCTAAGATTATCTCATGTACCTCTGCACCGTCGCTTATATCAATGATGAAATCGGGTTTGCTTTTTCGCAAGCGATTCATTGCCCCTAAGGTACAGAACTCACGTACATAAGTTAGCTTAGCTCGCGCTGATTCTGCTTCAAGTCTTAATTGAAGTTTTTTCAGAGGAGATGAGACCTCATTAATGATCGGTTTTGCATTATTACTTTTTCTATTTTTTAGTACTGAAAGAAATCCTAATTCACGTACAAGGATGTCAGTAATAATTACGTGCGGCGTAAGAGTATCGGCGTGACTTGATTCAAGGACTTCTTGATTACCTAAAAGTGACCGCACAATGCCACGAGCTCTCATCGGTATGTGCGCAGAAGATACAAGCACAACGATTTTCATCGGTGAGCCGAGTGATTCTTTGCCGAAGGATTCTGTTATTTTATCTCTATTAAACATATCAATGAAAAGAGTATTCAATCCTAAAGAAATCCCGTTTCACGAAACACATAGGCTTTTACTTGGCGGTATTGCTCCAAGACCGATTGCATTTGTGGGGTCCATTGACAAAGATGGCCGAGCAAATCTTGCACCCTTTAGCTTCTTTAATGCATTCGGCGCTAATCCTCCAGTGGTTTGTTTTAGCCCAGCTTTCTCGGGCAAGACGGGAGCACCCAAAGATACATTCTTGAACGTGCAAGAGACCGGCGAGTGCACTATCTCTGTGGTGACTTACGATATGGTGCATCAGATGAGCATTGCGTCAGCTCCGTTTGAGAAGGGAGTGGACGAATTCGTTAAGTCTGGCTTCACAAAACATGAATCCCAGCTTGTCAAAGCACCCGGTGTTGCTGAAAGCCCGTTTATCATGGAGGCAAAACTTCTTCAACATGTAGGTTTTGGCGATTTACCAGGGAGTGCTAATATGATGATATGCGAAGTTGTCCTTTTCCATATCAGTGACGATGTAATCTCCGATAAGATGACAATAGACCCCCGTAAAATGGATCAGGTGGCACGAATGGGTGGTAGTTGGTATTCTCGCGCGGCTCAGGGTCTTTTTGAGCTTACACAGCCAACATCTGCCGCAAATAGCTTCGATATACTCCCTGTTGAGATCCTAACGAGCTCTATCCTCTCCGGTCAGGACATAGCTAAACTCTTACAGATTGACCTGCCTACTTCGTTTGCTACGCATCCGTATAACCCCGCTACGCGAATTGAACGGCACACAAGAGCGAAAGAGCTTCTTGAGTTTGACGATATTGAATCAGCTTGGAATGTTCTACTCTCATAAACTTCACATTCGATATAACCAAAGAAAAAACCCTTCGCTTATGACGAAGGGTTTTTTATGAACTCTCTCTGACGGTGAAAATTTTTGTGTTAACCCTCGGCTGAGTTCTCGGAGTATCAGGATTAGTTACCCCGAGAATCTCATGCCGTAGGAACGTCGTTCAATTATTAAGGAACAATCAATTATGGTGTAGCGCGATGAATAACGATCTGAACATCGTTGTCATCTGTTGGTGAGCTCGAACGGATTGTGACAATACCTGCACCAGCGACAGCATCAATGAAGCTGCGTGATGATGCTGGCTTATCCGTGAGATATGTTACTGTTACATTATCAGTAGCAACTACACCAGGAACTGCGATAACCTGTGATGAATAGCCATCAACTGGGTCACCGAGGGTACCATCATAGCGAAGTGTACCGCGTGCGCTACGAACCCAAGGAATCGAGCGTGATGCGAGATGACCAACTACGAGAAGATCACCATCAATGATTACTTCATAGTTATGTACTTCAGGAACGTCTGTTCCAAGTGCATCAATGTTTGCATAATCACCAACAGCTGTTGTTGTTGGGATGCCGCTTACAAGAACGATGTGCTCATCATTTACCGCAGCATCGCCCTGGAAGGTATTGTAGCCATGTTGGAAGTTACGTGATGTTGAAGCATCTTGTGCATCAATATCAATAACACCTGCGTAAGCAACAGCACCAAGTGAAGCAGCTGGTGAACGTCCACCAATGTTATTTGTGATAACATTTGCTGGGACTGTGAAATCACCGATTCTGTTTGTGTTACCATTCAACTGTGTGTTACCAACTACACGAAGGCCGTCATTAACACTGAGGTCACCACCTGTGGTACCAGTTGAGTTGATAATGCTATTCTGAGCATCAAGCACTCCTGTTACTGTGAAGTTGCCAGTGTTCGTCGTTGCACCATTAATAGCATTTACGCTTGTTATAGAACCGATCGTGTTATTCGAACCGGCTACTGTACCAAATGTATTAAGTGCACCGCCAGTGATGGTAGCATTACCACCGCTCTGGTTAAGAGCTCCTGTAATGTTCGTCGTACCTACCTGGTTAATCGTACCATTACTGTTGATACCACCATTAAAGGTAGACAACCCTGTGAATGTCGATGTCGTGTTAACGAGCAACGAATTCAAGGTAGCAAGACCAGTTGTATTCAACGTTGCGGTCTGAATGTTTCCAGAGTTCGTGATACTTGATGATGTGGTTGCACCGATAAGATTCGATGTACCAGCAACAGTCAAGTTACCAAGAGTTGAGTTCTGTCCAGCAGCTTGAGTAATCGAGCTATTAAACTGTGCAGGACCGTTGAAGGTCGAAGCACCTGTCTGGGTCAATGTCCCGTTGTTAACAATACCGTTGAATGTTGCAACACCTGTGAATGTCGATGTCGTGTTAACGAGCAACGAATTCAAGGTAGCAAGACCAGTTGTATTCAACGTACCTGTTAAAATACCACCTGTGTTCGTTATACCATTGGTAATCGTTGCACCTGTAACTGTGAGATCATCAGCAATATTTACTACACCTGTGCTATTGAAGATATTACCACGCTGATCAAGTGTACCAGTGTTGATAATACCATTTACCGTAGATGCACCAGTAACGGTCAATGTTGCTGTTGTGATGTTACCTGAGTTATTGATATTGCTTGTTGTAGCAAGACCAGTAACAGTAACTGTGTTCAATGTTGTATTACCACCAACTACGAGCGTTGTAGCAACGTTAGCAGAATTCAACGAAGCAAGGCCTGTCGTGCTCAATGTACCAGTTGCGATATTACCTGTGTTGGTAAGACCATTGGTTGTTGTAGCACCTGTTACGTTCAACGTACCATTGAGGTTCGATGTACCGTTAACTACGAGGTTACCAGTCGTTGTATTGAGAAGTGTTGTTGCACCGCTTGTCTGCGTGAATGCACCGTTCTGAGTAAAGTTGCCATTATTGACAACGTTACCATTGAAGGTAGCGAGACCTGCAGTTGTTGATGTACCCTGTACGATCAAGTTACCAAGAGTGGTTGTCTGACCAGCAAGCTGATTAATCGAGCTATTGAAGTTAGCTGCGCCATTGAAGGTAGAAGTATTATTAAATGCTGCTGTTCCGTTCTGGATCAAAGCACCATTGTTTGTAATACCACCATTCGCTGTGATCAAACCACTAACTGTCGCTGTACCATTAACGGTCAAGTTGCTTGTCGTTGTATTGAGAAGCGTTGTTGTACCACTTGTCTGGTTGATCGTACCATTGAAGGTAGAGTTGCCATTCTGAGTAAGTACACCGTTATTGGTGATGCTTGCAGTTGTTGTTAACCCGGTAACACCAAGTGTTCCGTTGATAACAGTGTTCATAAATGAGTTTGCTGCATTAGCACCTAAGCTTGACTGTGTAAATGCAGTCTGAAGGTTGATTGCTGCACCAGGAGTTGAGCACCATGCACCAAGGTTTTGAACCTGGATGTTCTGTGCGCAAAGTGTTGCTCCCGGAGGGAAGAACAATGATACACCAATAACGAGGTTATTGACATACGCATTGTTAAGATTTGTGTAACCTGTGATCTTTGCATCACCGTTAACAATGAACTCATAATCGGTAGGATCAATGAATCCTGAAGGAAGTCCAAAACCAGGACCCGGTACTACGTTAATCGGGTTGGTATTAGGTATACCATCAACGATTACTTTATTGCCGTTACCAGCAGGTAGTGAACCGAAGTTCGAGGTTCCATTGAAGCGGTTAGCTGCAAGTGGACCGCCAAAGTTATTGACCGTGCTTGCTGTGCCAAGATTCAAGTTACCTGTGTTACCGAATGTACCATTAACCTGGGTATTACCATTGATGGTTGTTAAACCATTAATGTTTACGTTTACACCATTGATCGTCGATGTTACAGACGATGTCATGGTATTGTTTACACCCTGAAGAAGGTTTGTGCTTACACCGGCTGTACCGAGTGTATTGTTACCCGATGTGGTAAGGTTACCTGTGATAGAGGTATTACCAACTACGTTCGTAGGACCGTTGATATTGTTCGTACCACCAGTGATGGTGTTCGTACCGGTC
>JAYUZC010000024.1:0-3078 GCA_043752045.1 Bacteroidota bacterium
GAAGATTATTCGCCACCTTCGCCCTACGATCATGCTTACTCCGCATTATACAGAGCGTCACCCCGATCATGAAGCAGCATCAGAACTTGCCAAACAAGCGACATTCTTTGCTGGTCTTCGTAAGATAGAGACAAAGGGAGATGATGGCTCATTGCAAGAACCATACCGACCACTCCTTGTCTTACACTTTATGCAAACCTATACCTTTGAGCCCAGTGTCATTATAGATGTCTCTTCCGTTTTCCAAGATAGGATGAAAGCGGTGAATGCTTTTAGTTCACAGTTAGGTGTATCAAAGACAGGGAAACGAGTTGATACAGCCGATGAGCCGGATACTTTCTTAACCCAATCGGGTTTTTATGAATGGATCGAAGCGCGCGCCAGACACTATGGGATGATCATCGGGGCGGAGTTCGGTGAGCCATTCTGGACGTACGAAGCAGTCGGCGCAAGAGATCCGTTTGCACTGGTTACAAAAAAGATAGCTTAAGGTTTGTTCTTTACTCGTCAAAAGATCGTCCTCGCTTTGCTTGCAAGTATCTGGCTCTTGCAGATATTCGGCTGTATGGCACCGAACGTGAACATGTCGCAGCCGAACTGCGAACCGAATCCACCGCTCTGCCAACCATCATCATATAAAGGTGGGGGTATTGATACTACCATGATGTATCCCGGATTCTATGTGTATTCCCTTCACGAACTACCCGAACCGTACAACTCTGCTCGCAATGAGTATGCTATATCTCATTATGCTAATACTGCATTAGTCAGTTCTGATAGAGAAAGAGTCTATGCAGGGTATCCGCAAGTCATCTATAAAATTTCTGATAAAGCTCTAAAGGTAATAGAAGATGATTCACTTATTGTTTATGGTACACCTGTTTTCTGCAAAGCAGATGGCAAGTTATATTTTAGCGCTAAAGCTCCAAATGACGAACCTGGAGACTTCGATCTTTACAGAGCGGATTATGATGAAAGCACTAACTCATTAACAGATATTCAACCTATCGTTGGAATAAACCGTCTCCATACATTTGAGTCCCAACCTGCTCTTAGTCCTGATGGTAAAACTCTCTTTTTTACAAGCGATAGACCCGGAGGAATGGGCGGAGTGGATATATGGTCAACATCAAGAAGTTCTCTTGGAGCAAACTGGAATGAACCGACTACTGTCTCTACCATCAATACGCCATGCGACGAACTCTTCCCTTCTTTCTCGTATGACGGAAGATTTTACTTCTCATCGAACGGGCATCAAACTGTCGGGGGCTACGACATCTTCAAAGCAAAGTTTGCTAATGGATCATTCTCTGATGTAAAGAATGCCGGCACACCAATCAACACGACTTCTGATGAACTATCGGCTTCTATCCCGAATGATTCGCTCTTCCGTTTCACAAGCAATAGAACTGCACAGCAGGGTGGCTTTAATATATTTTCCTTCAAGCGTTCAAAGCTTACACCGAAGCAAGCAGAGCTTTATGCATCACGACAAAGTTTAACACCGCCTGATACGAGAGTCTTTCCTGAAAGTCTTGACGCCTTAGCACTTATTCCCGCTGATTCATCACCTATTACAGTCAAAGGAAAAGTACGCTCAGCAAAAGACACAACAAAATCTCCAACTGATGCTACGGTCTTCTGGCGAGATGTAAAAACAGAAAAAGAACTGGGCAGAAAAAAGACTGATTCATTAGGTGATTATACAATCAACATACCACGTGGCAAAGAGTATGATCTCGGTGCAGAAACAAAAGAGCAGTTCTATGACATCAAACGTCTTGACTTACGCGACGTTCAAGGTCAAGTTATCACCGCTCCTACTCTAAATATACCTGATACATTACTGCTTCGCATCAACTTCCCTTTTAATGACGATAGCAATCCATACGACTTTGTCATCAATGATGATGGCACTCAATCCGGGCAGCAGTGGAAGGTGATGCTCGATATTGTAGCTACTTCTATCAATAGTTATACGCAAGAATTGAAGGAGGTTGTCGTCATCGGTCATACTGATTACTTCGGCACGAATGCTTTCAATAAAGACCTTGCTTCAAGACGAGCATCTTTTGTAGTATCAGAACTTGTCAAGCGTGGTGTACCGAAGAAACTGCTTCGTGTTATTTTAAGAGGAGAAGAAGAACCGCTTCCGATGCGAGAAAATGAGGATGATGAGCTGTATCGTATGCGGTTACGTCGTGTTGAATTTGTAAAAGTGTTCAAGAGGTCAAAGTAGTATGACATCTAAACTATATCTTTGGATTTGTCTATTTGTAGTTGGTTTATCCATTATTGGATGCTCCGGCTCTCTCCCGTATCAAATAACTAGAACAGAAACCGACCATTATACCATCACGACTCGTGATACAACAATCAACGAGCAGATACGAAATAATCCTGGCTCATCGGAAGATAACGGCGTTGTCTTCCCTTCGTCAAAAACACGAAGGATATATCGCGAGACGATGTCGCATGATTCATCCCATGACCGAAGCTATCCCGCATTCCTTCGCTTCGGCGGACTTGAGTTTGCATCAACGCTTACAGGTGCTGCGGGACCAGGGCATAGTGCAGGTTTCCTTGGTGTCTATTCTCTTTTTGATTCAACCGTGAAGCCCACTGCTTCAGGAGAGAAAGAAAAAATGTTTTTCCAAGGGCATGTCTTACGCATCATACCTATGGAATACCCTCTTCGTTGGTTTAATGACTCACCTGACTGGACATGGGGATTGAGTGCTTATGAGAACATCGCACAAAATGGCGACGAAAATAAATACCTGACAAGTATCGGCACAAACTTTTATATACGGAAGCGATTTTGGCTCCGTGATATAAAGCCGTTTCTTATCTTTTCACCCTTCGTTGGTGTCAGCGCTCTTCCATCAACATATATCAACCTTGGTGGTGAACTCACGCTTGGTTCGTATGGCGGATTTAACTTACGCGCCTATGCAGGTGTTGCCTATGGCTTTACGTGGCAGTTCTTCCGATCAAATAACGGCGATGCATTACCAACTATCACTACTCCATATATTGGTCTTGGCGTTAGCGCTCTTGACTTCATTAACAAACCTT
>JAYUZC010000025.1:0-3075 GCA_043752045.1 Bacteroidota bacterium
GATTCGGACTAAACGAGAGATCATCGAGCGCAAGTTCGTGCTTTACATGCAGCGGATTGAACGTCCCGATAAGCTCCATCGTCACGTTCGAGTCTTTCAGCTCTGCAACAAGCGTAGCATGTCGGTCAGCGTATCGCTCGGACAGTGGCTTCGTCATGTTGGGTTTGAAGGCGATATCAAACCAATTCGTTTCATTGCGAAGCATCGTAACATTCGACAGCGGAGAAAGCGAGTTGAGGATACTAAATTCAGCAGAGTCTTTACCAGAGATATAGAAGCGTTTGACCAGCGTCCCAGATATTGCTTGATGATTGAAATCAGTAGATTTGACTGTGGTACTCAAAGAATCAGCTTGAAAAGTAAGTATTTTATCGCTCCAATAAATTCTTTGCAATGGACCAATTCCCTTTAATACCGCATATCCAACGACTGATGTTTCCAATGGCCACCCAGTTTCCGCCGTAAATCTAACTACTACTGAATCAACAAGCATACTTCTTTTGGGCACATAACAAAATTCCAACCTTGCAGGATTGGTTTTTGATGCAATTTTAGGAAATTCTAAAGACGGCGATTTTGAGAAGGCACTGGTGTTGTAATATATCAGATCAACTTGCTTAATCGTTATACTTACAGCACTATCATTGACTATTTCAAGTGAAGCACAAACGGTATCACCTATGTTTGGAGTACCAAAATCAAGAGTTTTTATTGGAAGCCACCAAGTGTGTGTGTTTCCTTGCATAATAAATGTTGAAACAAAACAATCAGTTGTAAATGTCAGCGTATCAAGGACAGGGGTAAGTGAGACGGGTGAGAATACCAATTTGTAAACAAAAGATTGTCCAGGTTGGAGCTCCTTAGGAAAAGCATCAGATGAAGTAGATACTTTGAGCGATGGATTTGTATTGCTTAGCTTAACATTCTCGACATCTACTAAATACTTTGAAGTTGATAGATTCTTAACTGAGAACTGTCTTATAGTTGATGTTTGTAAATACTTATCACCGAAATCATACACCTCATCAATATTTGGATAAAAACTGACAGGTAGTGCTTGTACGTTAAAAAATTTTGTTTGATTAATCTTTCTTTTATTTTCTATATACAAATTTACCGTTCGACTCTTCCTAAAATCAACAGGATAAACTTTAAAGCAATAATGTGCAGGGTGATTCACAAGCATAATACTGTCTTGTCCATTAGGGTCAATCAAGGGGTCTATACGAACATTCCAACCTTTGGCCCCACGCAACTTAACATATTCAATTCCGCCGTCATAGGTATTATCGGTAATACAAATGTTGAACCCATCACACAACGTATCAACCGTAACAGAAATACTATCCGATGCAGCGATGGACTCTCGCGATGCGAGAGCGAGGAGGAAGAACACTATGACGAGACGGAGTTTCATGTGTGTATATCTCTACAATGAATCGGGCATGAAGAGTTTCACTACTGGTAGTACGTTCGGTCTTGCATAGACTGGGATTAATTGGAGTAATGGGATTTTGGGGATGGGAATGATACGGGAACAAGAGAGCGTCGTTGTTGTTAAATTAGATGTCCTTCACATTAGATAATTATAGAAGTATAATATGCAAAGCCCAGCGCTCAATACGAACATCACACTCCCGTTCGGAACTCCAACAGTTATGAATATGCTCTTGGCGTCATTCGATAATCCAGCTCCGGCGCCTAACCCGATGCCGCAGCCAATCCCGAATCCTGTGCCGACACCAGAGCTGCCCCCGACGCCGATGCCTATTCCGCCGATGGTGCCACCAACGGCTTAAAGAGTAGTTACTTCCCCACTACCTCAAAAACATCGCCGAATGGTGCGGAGAATTTGTCGCAGGCTTCCTGGAGCGTTGTGACTTCGATTACCTGACGGATGTCATCCTCGCCGTGGAATTTATGGCGGATCGTCTTAAAACGGTTCGGGTCGGTCAGTGACTATTGCAGCTGGAGCGATATTAGGTCTTCTTTATTCTTGCTAAATTAATGATTTTTTGTAACTTCGTAGGTTTCAAATCGTTTTGTGGGTAGTCCGTGCTGACTACGAATATGATCCTCAGAAAATTTATTGTTATAGTGTTCCTCCTTTTATTGCTTGCAAGCGAACGTGCTGTTGCAGTGGGCGACGATTTCCAAGATATTACCTCTGTAACCGCCTCGTCACTCGCCAAGGCACTTTCAAAAGAAGAATACGACAGTGCGATCTCTCTAATCGATGATTGGTTTGCCCAATACCATAAACTCAGTGACTCTAAGCAAGATGAGTATAAGCATCTTCAAAAGAATATGTATTTTCTTTCTGCTTGTGTACTGGCTGAAGATGGAGAAACATCCCGCGCCCTTTCGGCTCTAAATGAAGCTATCGTTAAAGGGTACAGAAACTATGACCAGATCATGGGGGATAAACATCTCAAGCGATTGCATGGTATTCGAGAGTTTACTACTATTACCGACAAACTCCGAGAAAACGCAGACTACCTCTCTATCCTCAAAGCTTCGGGAGATTATACATCCTCTTCAATAACTGCCTCATCATTTTTATATTCGTCAATAGGAAACTACGGTCTTGCAAAGTTTAGAAATGAGTATAAACTTGATTCCATTGCCGGTAATGGTAATGAGCAAAGTAGATTGATCAGGGTGATGAATTGGGTACATAACCAGGTCGCGCATAACGGAAACAGACCGATTCCCAATGAACGCGACGCGCTATCATTACTTGCAGACCAGAAGAAAGCGCTTGATTGCCGGGGACTTGCAACCATATTAAATGAAGCATATCTCGCACTTGGATATCCTTCGCGTATCACTCTTTGTATGCCGAAAGATATTTCTGATGGTGAAACCCATGTTGTTGTATCTGTCTTTAGCAAAACATATTCACGATGGGTCATGATGGACCCCACAAGTGATGCTTATATAACTGACCCGAATGGTCAGCTATTAGGGCTAAGAGAGATTCGCGAGAGTCTTATTAATAATACCCCGATACACCTCAACAAAGATGCGAACTGGAACGGGAAGGTGAAACGCACCGGCGATGAATATATATAT
>JAYUZC010000026.1:0-3066 GCA_043752045.1 Bacteroidota bacterium
AAGCAATAACTGCTGATGGGTTGGGGAATATCTTTGTGCTTGATAATACCGGTCCGTCTATTATCAAATATGGTATCGATGGTGATAGCTTGATGTCGCTCACGGGTCGAAGTTCGAATGAGTTCGGTTTTGATACTCCGCAGGATATTGATGGCTCACTTGGTAATTTTCTTGCCGTTGCTGATTACGGCAATAATCGTATCCAGTTCTATAATCGCGATCTCATCTGGCAGTTCGGCTTTGAAGGTATTCGCGGTGTGACGCGTGACCGCCTCTTTGCTTTTCCCCTTGCAGTTTCAATGAGTGCTACCGGCATATGCTATCTGATTGATGGCGAAGGAAAACGTGCTGTCATGCTTGCACCGCAAACATCACAAGTGATGTCCGTTGGTTCTCTTCGGACAAGTGCGTTTGTTACTGATCCTGTGTCTCTTGTTCTCGATGGAAGGGATAATACAGCCGTTCTCAACCGTGACGGTTTACTGGTGACCATCAACCCTGTTGGAGAAGTTATTGCCGCTACCGAACTACCTGAGGTTTCTGATAAAGACAATACAAAGCGAAAAGTATCGCGAGTTGAAAGTGACATCCTCGTTGTAAATGCAACACCTGGTGTAATAGTCCGTATATCATTTAGTGACCTAACGGTAACATCTTCGTATCATATTTCGGGAGCCGATCTTGATATTCGTGATGTTGCATATTACAGAGGTAAGCTTTACGTTCTCACACAACAGAAAGTACTAGTATGTTCGATCTCCGAGTAGAGACTAATGTACCATCGTATGAACGGCGTGTCTCGCGTCGTGAACTCTTCAACTTTATCGCCGACGGCGAAGGACCTCGCATCGAGTTCAAGCGACATTTTACTTCCCCTGAAAAAATTGCCAAAGAGATAATCGCCTTCGCCAACTCAAAAGGCGGCATTATCATTTTTGGGGTGGATGATAATAGAACTATCGTCGGTGTCGAGAGCGAAAAATCCGAACTCGCCGAGATTGAACACACTGCTGAATTCCTCTGCAACCCACCGATCGAAGTTCACGTTGATATTATTCGCTTTGATAGCCGCCACGACCTTATCGCTGTTAGTGTCCCAGAAAGCAAAGATAAACCTCACACATTAGTAGAGTATGACAAGTCCGGTAAACGTGTAAACTGCAAGCAGCAAGGGTTTGTACGAATTGGGGAAAAGTCAGTTCAAGCAAGCGATGAGGTAATGCGTTTTATGCGGTCTGCCTCACCTGATGCGCCGCCGATGCAAATCACATTCGGGCATAATGAAAGAATGTTGGTTGATTATCTTCATAAGTACGAGAAGATTACCGTCGCTGAATTTGCTGATCTTGTGAATATCTCTCGTAGTCGTGCGGCGAAGATACTTGTTGACCTTGTTCGGGCTGGAGTAGTCTTAATGCATACCTTCGAGATGAAGGAGTTTTATACCTTAGCGGTATGATTCTTCGATACCTACAAGTCGTTTAAGACGTCTGACTTCGGTCGGTGTAAGCGTCCGGACATCACCGCGCTTCATGCCTGAATGAGATATTCCTGCAAAGACAGTTCTATCAAGCTTTCTAACATCGTAACCGAATGCCTCAAAGAGACGGCGAACCTCACGGTACTTTCCTTCTTTGATAACGACGGTTACATCTTTGGTGTCTTTCTTTGAAACGGCAAGATAGATTGCTGATGTAATATTTCCTCTGCCGATATCAACTCCGCCTTTTGCTATTTTTTCAGCGTCTTTTAGCAGAAGCGGTTTATCAAGCGTAACGTGATACTCACGTTCAATTTCATACTTCGGATGTGTCAGGCGAAGCGTAAGTTCACCATCGTTCGTCAGTAGAAGTACACCTGTCGTATTTCTATCAAGACGACCGACCGGATAGATTCGTTCATGAGTTTTGACATAATCGAGAACCGTCGTTCTGCCTATTTCATCTTTGACAGTTGTTATGGTGTCCTTCGGTTTGTTCAGGACGAGATACAGATTTCGTCCTCGTAGCGAGACAATCTTTCCGTCAACGAGTACTCGGTCTTTGAGCGGATTAATTTGGACACCAAGTTCAGTGACGAGTTTGCTATTAACCTTTACTTTGCCGAGTTTGATAAGTTCGTCAGCCCTGCGGCGTGAGGAAATACCTGCCGATGAGATGTAATGATTGAGCCGCATGGAGTTTCCCTGCGGTTTCGGTGCGGACTTTGCGGAAGCTGCGGGGCGCGCCTTAGGCGAGCTCTTCGGCTTGAGCGGCTTCGGCGAGAGCTTCAGTATTTTCTTCTTTATCAACTGCGATTACCTCATCAACGGTGATACTATCGGATGCGTCGGGATCAACAAATTCATCGGCTGCTTCATCAAGCGTAGTTGCCTTGACCGATTCGTCCTTCATCATTTCCTCTATTTCGCGTGGTTTCGGAAGGTCTTTGACAGACGGCAATCCGAAATGGCGGAGGAAATCATCGGTCGTTCCATAGAGCAGTGGTCTGCCGACTGATTCGGAGCGTCCAGTGATAGTAATAAGATTTTTTTCTAAAAGAGATTTCAGAACTTCGTCGCAATTCACGCCACGGATGTTCTCGACATCGGGTTTCGAGACGGGCTGTTTGTATGCAATGATTGCAAGTGTCTCAAGCGCTGCACCTGATAGACGACGGCGGGATTTCTCTTTGTAAAGTCGTGATACAAAAACCGCATAATCAGGTTTTGTAGCAAATTGGTATCCGCCTGCTATATCAACAATGTGGTACGGAGATTCTCCGGAAACAAGCCGAGTATTGATCTGCTCAATGGCAGTCTTTATTGTAGAGAGTTCAAGCGTCTTCCGCTTACGGGAAGTTTGCTCTTCTTCGGACTGGTCAAGCAAAGGTGTATCACCTGCAAGTATTGCAGGGCGGTGTTCTTCGCCAAGAAGTAGTGAGCGAAGCTCTGCCGCTGAAAGCGGGTCGTCACTGGCAAAAATTAGCGCCTCTGTAGCGGCGGCAATGGATTCGGGGCTGTCGTAATCGAGTCTCATATCGTGCTCGTTCTAACAATGATATAACGGGTTACGGTGCCGTCTTCTT
>JAYUZC010000027.1:0-3064 GCA_043752045.1 Bacteroidota bacterium
GTGGTAAGCACTTTTGGTTCGGAGACCTTCTTGGATGAAAAACAAGTAGATTACATACGCCTCTATCCGTCAGACTATAAACAGGAAGAGAGTAATGTATCGTCGTATCAATACGGTACACTTTTTACCACCAAAGATTCCGATCACTTTTGGCAAGCTCCAAAATAAAGGTCTATGTTCTCACATAGACCTCTGATACATTCTACATCACGTTCTTTAATTCGTATTTGTTTTCTTTGCCTTTGCATGAACCCCGCAAAGCGTACTTCCCTTCATTGCTTTGTTCTTACATGCTGCACCTGCTTTTGTGGTCGCAGAGCATTTGGCCGCAATTGCATCAGTTGTACCTGATATAAGTTTAGCATGTTGAGCGCAATACTTCGCACCGCTTGAGGCAGTCCGTTTGCACTGGACACCATCTTTGGTTGTCGCAGTACATTGTGGTCCTTTTACTGCAGTCGATTTCTTTTTTGCTGTAGATGAACTAGTGGACGTTTGTGCTGCTACTCCTCCGGCTAGACACAATACCAACAATAATACAAGTATCTTTTTCATGAAGTATATGGATAAGTGAAAAATTATTAAACTGCCATGACCTCTTTTTCTTTAGCGGCTACAAGAGCATCTATCTCTTTTACTTTCGCATCGGTCTTTTTCTGGACATCATCCTCACCGCGTTTACGCTCATCTTCGGAGAAATGCTCTGCCTTCTCTGCTTTCTTTAAGTGCTCCATCGAGTCACGACGGACGTTACGTACAGAAACCTTGGCTTCTTCACCAAGTTTCTTTACGAGCTTCCCTATTTCCTTACGACGATCTTCTGTAAGAGGCGGCATCGGAACACGAACAATATTACCATCATTCGTCGGATTTAAGCCAAGATTTGCATCGCGAATCCCTCGTTCAATAGCACCGAGCATTCCCTTATCCCATGCTTGGATTGCAATTGTATGGGCATCAGGCACTGTAAGGTTTGCAACTTGATTGAGTGACATTGGACTGCCATATGCATCTACCTTCACTGTATCAAGAAGTGCTGTCGAAGCGCGACCTGTTCGTATCTTACCGAGTTCGTTATGAAACGCCTCAACACTCTTGCCCATGCGGACATCACAATCGTGGAGAATATCTTTAATATTATTCATAAAATCTGTTCTACTTACTACTATATTTTGATTCTACAGGTTCCCTGTAATTTTACATGACCACTTTTGACCCAATACCATCCTCAGTCAAAACTCTGCCGAGGTTACCCTTCGCATTCATATTGAATACGATGATAGGAAGTTTGTTCTCTTGGCAAAGGGTGATTGCCGTCAAGTCCATAACTCGCAATCCTTTTTTAAGCATATCGGAATAGGTTATCTCCGGGATGAGCAATGCGTTCGGGTTCTTTTCGGGGTCACTATCATAAATACCATCAACTCTTGTGCCTTTGAAGACAGCATCAGCATCTATCTCTGATGCGCGAAGTGCAGCAGCAGTATCGGTGGTGAAGTATGGATTACCTGTACCCGAACCAAAAATAACGATACGTCCTTTTTCAAGATGACGAATTGCACGACGGCGGATAAACGGCTCGGCAATCTCCGTCATCTCAATAGCTGAAACAAGCCGCGTGTACATTCCTTTTGACTCAAGCGCATTCTGCAATGCCAGCGCATTTATCATCGTCGCAAGCATACCCATGTAGTCACCTTGCACCTTCTGGACGCCGTCAACACTGTCTTTTACACCACGATAGATATTGCCGCCCCCGACAACGATAGCTATCTGGACTCCGAGCGAATGTGCCTCAATAATCTCATCTGCAAACTGCCCAATGATCTTGGAGTCAATCCCGAACTCCTGATCGCCAAGCAATGCTTCACCCGAGAGCTTTAGAAGGATACGTTTGTATAACGGCTTGCGGTCTGTTGACATTGGTGGTGCTTTACCTTAATAGATACAAAAATACGTCGAAGAACTCCTTATACATAGAAAAAGAGCACAAGCGATTGGGCTTGTGCTCTTTATCGATTCTGCATATTATGCAATTGCTGCTTCTTCTGCTTCGGAAAGGATGGGTTGTCCTTCACCGAGCTGCATACGAATATAGCCGGTAATTGAAAGGTCGCCTGACTCCTTCAATATCTCCTTTATCGTCTTTGAAGCATCTTTAATAAAGCTCTGTTCGATGAGGCAATTATCCTGATAGAACTTCTCAAGCTTTCCTGTTGAGATCTTATCTATCATCTCTTCCTTCTTGCCTTCGTTGCGAAGCTGTGTCTTGATGATGTCAATCTCTTTTTCAAGAGTAACAGCATCGATCTGCGTACGGTCAAGAGCCATTGGATTCATAGCTGCTACTTGCATAGCAACGTCACGACCAACTGCTGTTGCACGCTCGCGGTCATTGCCACCGATAGCAACAAGCACACCAAGCTTTGCACCGGGGTGGATGTAGCTCACGACAAAACCATTACCGCCATCAAGTGCTGCGAAGCGGCGTGCTTCGATCTTCTCGCCGATACGACCTGTCTGCTCGCCAACTGCTTCAGCGACGCTGATGCCTGTTGAGAGCTTAACAAGCATGAATTCTTCATGCGAGTTCGGGCTATGCGTAAGAGCAGAACTTGCAATGTCCTGTGCGAACTGAACGAATGACTCGTTACGTGCAACGAAATCTGTTTCGCTGTTGACTTCAGCAATGACTGCCTTCTTCATATCAGGTGATAATGCTGCGACGATAACGCCTTCTTTTGCAGTGCGGTCAGCACGTTTTGCTGCGCTTGCTGCGCCGCGCTTGCGGAGAATATCTAAGGCTAACTCGTCGTTGCCTTCTGCCTCTTCGAGTGCCTTTTTACAATCTGCCATACCCGCGCCGGTACGGTCGCGTAAACGTTTTACTTGTTCTGCTGAAACTGCCATACGAATATCTTTCTATATTAAAACTTCTCTAATAAAAACGGCGAGCGTTGATAACAAGCTCGCCGCATACGATTTGCAACGAACTATATATTAAGCTTCTACCGCTTCGGTCTCTGCAACAGCTACTGGTGCTGCTTCTGTAACCGGTGATGCA
>JAYUZC010000028.1:0-7807 GCA_043752045.1 Bacteroidota bacterium
TAAAGCCCGATTTGTTCGCTGTTTACTACCCTTACTCTCTGGTCTATCTGTATCGGGGTAAACTTACCGAAGCAGAGGAGATGTCAAAGGAATGTGTCCGGAAGACCCCAAAGAATTATAACAGCCACTTCGCGCTTGGATTACTCTATAATGAAACCCACCAATATGCAAAAGCTATCTCTTCATATGAGGAATCAGTCAAATTAAAGCCTGATAATCTTGGTGGCTTGTGGAATCTTGTAGGCAACTGTGATGCCGCCGGTGAAACAAAGAAATGCTTACACTGGTCTTCGATCGCACTTCCGTATTTCGAACGTCATCTCCGACTTCATCCAGACGATGAATCAAAACGGGTATGGTATGCGGGATTGCTGGTGATGGGAGGCAGAAATCAAGATGCACATGCAGCGGCAATAAAGCTAACGAATCTTAAGGATGGCTTTTCTCTCTATAACACCGCCATCCTTTTTGGCAGACTCGACGACCAATTGGAGTCGCTTCGGACATTCCGTAAAGCAATAGAGGCAGGGTTTACAGATATTAACCTTCTTAAAGGATTTCTGGGTATTGGGAAGGAGGGGGGCTCCGCACTTGGGGACATTCCTGGATACGAGGAAGTAAAACAGATGGTAGAACAGATCGAGGTAAAAGCAATGACCAATGGCTGATATCTTCATCTCATACTCATCCAAAGACCGCGAGAAGGCGCAGCAGCTTACCGAGTTGCTCGGCTCGGCGGGGTTATCTGTATGGATTGATCAAGCAGGGCTTGAGGTATCCAATAGTTGGTCGAAGGAGATTGTCGCTGCAATTAATGACTGTAAAGCTTTTCTTGTCCTACTAAGTCCGAACTCACTCGAATCACACAACGTGATAAAAGAAGTATCACTTGCTTCTGAGAAACGCAAGAAAATACTACCCTTAGAACTTGAACCGATAACACTGACCGATGACTTTGAATATCAGTTAGCAGGTATTCATCGCACGTCGATGACGAACATTGACTCAATCATCCGTGCACTCGGTAAACTTGGTTTGGAAGCAACACAACCACCGACACTGAAGCTGGTCAAAGAGACTGATGGAAGAAAGAGCTTAATGATACTACCGTTTGAAGATCTATCACCAACAGCTGATAACCAGTGGTTTGCGGATGGTATCGTGAGCGAAATGATATCATCACTTTCTAATGTGAAGTCACTTCGTGTGATGGATGCTCAGACGACGAAGGAGTTTAAGAAATACAATGGGCATCTTACGACCTATGCAAAAGAAATGGTCATCAGGTATTTTGTCCAAGGTGATGTAAGGAAATTCGGAGATAGTATAAAGATTACTTCTCGACTATTAGACATTGAGACAGGTGACCACCTCTGGCAAGACTCGCTCAAGGGTACGATGGATGATATCTTTGATATCCAGGAGACGGTAGCGAAGAATGTGGTGGAAGGATTGAATGTCATCCTAACCAAGGACGAAGAGAAGAAGCTCGGGAAGACACCGACAGAGAATGCAGAAGCGTATGAGTTGTATTTGAAAGGAAGTGAATATTTCCGCCGCCAAACTCGCTCCGACTTAGAGCGCGCACTCGGTCTTTACGAAGAATCCCTGCGTCTTGACCCGAACTTTGCTCGAGCCCATGCGGAGATAGCCAACACATTGCAAGCGATATACCGCAAATACTGCCGCACCCCATCCTTACTCGACCGAGCGGAGGAGTCAGCCGAGCGCATCCGCGAGCTTGAAGGTGAGACACCGCAGTATGCATGGGTGAAAAGCACTATCTCCCGCACTCGCGGCGACCACGAATCCGCTCTCGGCTACGCGAAACGCTCTATCGAGCGTGATCCTCATGATGCTCCGGGTTACGATGTCCTTGGCTTTGCCTATAAGTCACTTGGCGACATAGCAGGTGCAGTGAGTGCACGGAAGGAATATGTCCGTCTGCGGGAGAATGATAAGAATGCTCATTTCAGTCTCATCACATCTCTGAATGAACTCCCAGACACTCTGGAGAACCGCGAGGAGCTTCGAGAGTCAGCCGAGCGAGCGATACCTATCTATGAGCGTCATGTTCGTCTGAATCCTGATGATTACAATGCACGAGTCCAGTTTGCCAACATACTCCAATTTGCATTTCGCACGGAAGAATCTCTTCTGGAAGCAGACAAACTTTCTGAAGTAGATTTGGATGGAGCTGCCTGCTACAATCTTTCGTGCTTGTATCTGAAAGCATCAGATACAGTTCGAGGTCTTTCACTGCTTCGCCGCTCTGTCGGTAAGGGCTATCAGAATATCGAAGACTTCCGCCATGACCCAGACCTCGCCCCTCTTCGCGGCACACCGGAGTTTGATGCAATCATAAAAGAGCTGGAAGAGCGGATAGCTTCGGAGCAAAAAAATACGTAGGCACACGAACGTGTGCACCCCCAGGAGAAACCTCACCACTTCTTCTATCTTGCGATTGTTTTCTTCGATATTGTTAACTCATGGTTTTGGCAAGAACGGAGAACAACTTTTTGTAATAATAAGGGTCTAAGCATGTAATGAGATGTTCATTCACTTTTAATCATTACGCTTATGAAAATATTGATACAAACTTTCCTCCTTTCTTTCGTTCTAGTGTGGTATGCCGAAGCCCAGTGGGTGCAGCATCCTACTTCAGTTGCTCAAAACCTCTATAGCATAAATTTTGCTACAAAGGATATCGGCTTTGCTTCCGGATGGAATGAATACGGCTCCGTTGTCCTGCGAACAAGTGACGGCGGCAGCACATGGAATCAAACTCCGTTCGATAGTATGCTCATATTCGGTATCCATTCACTGACCGATAAACATATATTTATTGCCGGATACGATTGGCGCTACGGATATGCTGCAATTCTTGAGACGACTGACGGCGGATACGAATGGCAAGAAAAATTCGTGCCGGAGTGTTTTGGTTTTTATGCATTCGCATTTACGACCCCCACGACGGGCTACGTCTGCGGCTATGACGGAACAATACTCCAGACAAAAGATGCAGGGACAACGTGGAATCGACTTGAAACTGGCACAGGAGTTGTTTTTCGGAGTATTGCTTTCCCCAGTGCAAACGTAGGATATGCCGTAGGCGGCGAGCATTTTAATCTGCCTGATCGTATATATAAAACTATCGACGGCGGCGAGACATGGAATCTTCATTTTGATTTCTGGGCTTCGCGAAGCATCGGTGCGATGCACTTCCGTAATGAGACGACGGGCTTTATTGTCGGCAGTGATTACAAGACAAAAGAGTGTATCTATAAAACAACCAATGGCGGTGCAACATGGGAGAACGTCTATAGCGGTCCGAACAAAGACATTGTTCTGCAGGGGATAGACTTTGCAAATGATATGGTCGGGTATGCCGTCGGATCGTATGGCAGAACGCTCCGTACGATAGATGGAGGCAATACGTGGGAGCCGATCTCATCAGGGACAGAAGAAGCACTGCTTGCCGTGGATGTTACTCCGAGTGGTGAAGCGTTTGCTGTCGGCATGAACGGCTTAATGTTCTCATACGCACCACAAAGCGAAGTACATACTTCCACTTCTTCAACGAATGCTCCGCGCATAATATATTCTTCTGAAGGTATCACGTTTCGCTTTGCCGCTTCCCCCGCGAATAATGCTCACCTACATCTTTATGATATACTTGGAAGAGAGATACGCGATGTTACTCCCCATTCATCGGAGTATCTTCTTTCGGGTATGCCGAGCGGAAGTTATCTCTGGAAGTATGATGACGGCAGTGGTAAAACAAGCACAGGTGTACTGATCGTGTCTTAATACCTCCCTATGAATAGACAGGTGGTTCGTTTGTCTCTGACAAGGCAAGCGGACCATTTTTTATGGGAACAACTCTATAGGTGCTCACTCGTTCACCTTATAGGAGCTAATAGGTGCCCATGATCGCTTTAGTTGACTGTAATAACTTTTATGTATCGTGCGAACGCGCGCTTGACCCCGCGCTGAAGTCGCGTCCTGTCGTCGTGCTTTCGAATAACGACGGTGTTATTATCTCACGCTCGAACGAAGTAAAAACGATGGGTATCCCGATGGCTGCGCCTGTGCATAAGTACAAAGACATCATCGCACGTAACAAGGTCGTTGTTTTCAGCGCGAACTTTGGCTACTACATGACGATGTCGGAGAAGGTGAATCAGGTTGTCAGAGAGTATTCGCCCGAAGTAGAGATGTATTCTGTTGACGAAGCATTCCTCTCGCTCGAAGGAATGGAATGGAAGGGGCTTCGCCGTTACATGAAGGAAATGCACGACCATATTATGACGAAGGTTGACCTCCCCGTCTCCATCGGCATTGCCCGCACCAAAACACTCACGAAGGTTGCAAGTGAACTCGTCAAAAAAGACCCGACATCCGATGGTATTGGAATAATGACGGAGCAAGCGGATATAGATGCGAAGCTTCGCAAACTTCCTGTCAGAGATGTATGGGGCATCGGTCCGCGAACGACGGAATTCCTGACAAGCAAAGAGGTGAATATTCATACGGCATTCGATCTGAAGTCCGCACCTGAAGAGTGGGTGCGAAAGAACTTGCATGTGACAGGTCTCCGCACGGTGATGGAGCTTCGCGGCTTGCCGTGTATCAATGTCGAGACGGTGCAGGAAGCGCCGAAGTCTGTAATGCGCTCACGCTCGTTCGGTAAATATATTACGAGTTTATCCGAGATGCGCGAAGCAGTTTCATTTTTTGCATCGGCTGTCGGTGAAGTCCTGCGATCGGAGAATTGCGTTGCCGATCATATCGGTGTGTTCTTTAATACGAACCGCTTCAATAAAGATGATAAACACTTCGGTTCAAAAGGCACGAGACTATCCGAACCAACGGCAAGCTCGCAGATACTTATCCGCTATGCGCTTGAGCTCCTCGAAAAAGAATGGGAAGACGGATACCGTTATAACAAAGCAGGAGTAGTTGCGACGGGTATCACACGAGCAAAGAGCTTGCAATTAGAACTTGGTCACTCCGAACGCATTGAGCGTGGGCTTCGCGCCATCACAACGGTTGATACGCTCAACAGCAAGTATCATCACAATCTCATCTCACTTGCATCGCAGGGCACGGGCTTTAACTGGCGTTCGAAGCAGGATAATCTTTCAAGCGCACCGCAGGAGTACATCCGCCCCACCCAACGCTACCGCTTCATGCCGTACGTCCCGATGTCTGTCGGGAAGTCGGTGTTGTAGTAATATTAAATAAGAGCGTAGCTAAGAAAGAACGTAAATACTGCCATAACGCTGATACATGTAGTGTACGCTATTGAGAGTAATAACGCCTTCGCTATTGTTTTGAACCAATTATTTCCATAAACCTTACGTAAAGCAAGTGTGCCATAAATGGGAACCACAGAGCATAGGAGGAGTGACCATTCTCCTTCATTTGTGATAGTATATAATAGTAACGTGAAGATAAAGACAGCGAATATAAATGCGTGAAAATGTACAGAAAAAATGAGGTGTTCGATGTATAATCGCTTGCCCCGAATATAGAGAATCTTTAATAGGAGGGCGAAGATAGGCATAAGTACGAATACAACGATACCAAGATGTTTTATATATGCGTGTTCAACGTCATCCTGTGTAATGATGCCGAGATTTATTCGGATTGATTGCTTGAGAAAGAGCTTTAAAATCCAACCGTCGTTTGGGGATTTTACTGTAATTAGTGAATCTATCATTGCATTCGTGACAGATTTTTCTTTCCGAAGAATGCTAACAATCGAATCCCGTACGTCTTCATGTCCGGCAATACTGATATTAGCTTTCCGTACCTGTCCGTCGGATGAATCTATCTCCTTATCATTATTTGATAGTAATGAAAGAAGGAAAAAGAATATAAAGCTAACGAAGATATACAGCCGCACTGGCGGCACGTAACGAGCACGCTTATCTTCGATGTAGTCCTTCGTAAGGAGGCCGGGTTTGAGGAAGAGTGCTTTTACGGTTGCGAAGAACTTCGTATCGAAGTGGGTGAGACTTTCGATGAGCTCGATGAAGATATGTTTAAACGGCGCATGATGCGAGTGGTTCTCCTGCCCGCAGTTGGGGCAGTAGTTATCAACACCATCGAACTGATACTGGCAGTTCGCGCAGGTTATACTCTTTCTTCTTTTCTTTGACATCTTCTACTAAAAGTATGCAAAGATACGAAGAAGAATTACTTCTTCACGACACCCATTAACATTCCGTCGCCGATGGTGATGAATGATGTGAACATTGCACCGTTGGCTACGAACTGCTTGTTAAATTCGCGGATGGCATTGATATTGATAAAATCAGGGTTTGATTCGGTGAGAGTATTATCAGCGACGAACCCAAACGCCATTGCATTGTCGCCAGCAATAATACCGCCGTTCTTGATAAGACGTAGCCCTTCGTTGAGATAGTTTATGTAGTTTGGTTTATCAGCATCTATCATGATAAAATCGAAGATACCGTCTGCCATTGTCTTCATGTGCTCGAGCGCGGGACCTTGCAGCATCGAAACATTCTCCAAGCCAAGATGCTTAAAGTTGTGATGCGCGACCTGCGCATGAAGTGGCAGGTATTCAAGTGTCACAACTTCACCACTCTCGCCGACTGCCTGCGACATAATAGCTGCGCTGTATCCAAAGAGCGTACCAACATCGAGCACACGTTTTGCTTTGATAGCGCGAAGGAAGAACCCAACAAACCGTGCCTGCTCGGGGCTTATCATTATCTCCGGCACTCCCATCTCGTCTGCCTTCACTTTCATCCGAGTAAGCAGTGCCTCCTCGTCA
The DNA here is from genome assembly GCA_043752045.1 of Bacteroidota bacterium. Lineage (GTDB taxonomy): Bacteria > Bacteroidota > Ignavibacteria > Palsa-1295 > Palsa-1295 > DATDEW01. The sequence goes on from JAYUZC010000028.1 coordinate 6,809, forward strand.
GTAGCAACAAGATCAACGATGTAGTTATAAAGTTCTTCGGTTAGTGGTGTGCCTTTCATGGATGTATCCTTATAGCTGTTTCTGTGATAACAACAAACTTTGATTCTAAGAACGAGCAAATTCGATACAGTTATAAATATCATCAGCAGAGATCTGGGAGTACTCTGCAAGGATTTCCGGGACGGTCATTCCGCGCGATAGTAATCCTAAGATGAAGGTAACGGTCAACCGAGTACCTTTGATAACGGGCTTTCCCGTCATCACTTCCGGCTTTATCTCTATACGGTCAAGTAAGTTCATACAGTAAATAACGCATTCCTTATCTGAAAAATCCCATACCGATTACTCACTCGGTGCTAAGAAATAGATGGGCAGAAGAGGGAGACGATTTTTGTCTTCATCAGACAGTTTGTGGTAGAATTCTTGCCAAAGTTCAATGAAACGGTCGAGGTCAATCAGTTCTACATGAATAGATGCTCCTCGTGCGACACCTTTTGCATCCGGAGAAAACCCACCTGTTGATACGAATAAACCAACATCACCATCTTTTTGTAGGATACCAATGAGTTGACGTACTTCACCTGCCGAGGCAGAATTCTCTCTGTGCTTAACCTGCACTTTTATTCTTGGAATGACAGTGCCTAATGGATCACGATACGCAATGACATCAATTCCGCCGTCTTTTCCTTTTGGAGCGATAAAAGGCGTATGATATCCCATCCCCCTTAGAAGTGCAGCTACGAGATCTTGGAATTCATAGGCATTAATACTATCAATATATTTCTTTATTCCTTCACTAGCTCTAACCTCCATTTCATCTAGGGTAAACTCAGCATTCTCATCACCCGTTAGCTCTTCATTTTCCACTCTCTCATCTACATCTGTTTCTACTTTTGGATTTGCTATTCGCCATGTTTTATATGCTGCTGTTGCAGAGTCTAATAACTCCTTTTCTCCTAATTCAATAGCTTTTTCACCTTCAGGGGTTAAGTACCAGAT
>JAYUZC010000029.1:0-3048 GCA_043752045.1 Bacteroidota bacterium
GGGCCGGTGTGCTCTCACTCATGGGGGGACTTTATCGCGATTAACTTCGTTTTATAATTAGTATGAAAAAGTTATTTTACTCATCAGTTGCATTCGCGCTTTCTGGCGTTATCTGGGCAGAGCAAGTATTCGCACAGGCATGTCCGATGTGCAAAGAATCAGCCGCGAATCAAGGTCCGCGCCTTGCCGAAGGTTTTCAAGACAGTATCTATGCAATGGTCTTCCTCCCTGCTATACTTGTCAGCTCTGTATCCGTCTTCGTTATCAAAGCATCCTACATGAAAAAACATCCTGATAGCAAACTCGGCACGTTCGGGATATTGAAGGAGTATATTAAGGAGAGACGTAGTCGTTAGTACGTCGTCGTTAGTGCCTTGAGTGACGTTATCTTTCGGGAGTATTCTGAAATATCAGCAAGTATCTTTTCAAAGTCTGCCTCCGGCGATGCCAACTCTGCTTTTAACTCTTCGCGTTTTTTCGTATAAACTTCTGCGGTAATAATTGCTGTTGCATGACGAACCGTTACTGCAACTCGCTCTTCGGTGTTGTCCGAATAATTCTCCCACTCTGTACTCAACCGGTTTCTGTTAGTCAAGACGGAGGTAACCAATTCAATGATATTTTTATCATCACGGTACGCTTCGATGATAGCACCTGCGGATTCATTCTGCCCATGATCTTCATACTTTTGTATGCAATGGCTTATCACTGATGAGACATAGAAGTTCTCAATGAGATTCATATCGAAATCTGTATCAATGACCGCTTTGTATGCAGTTGCCGTATCATCAAGGAATGCGCGAAGCATGATAAGCTCCGATCGAGTCGGTGGAGCGTTTACTTCTATCGGTGGTTCATCGTAATTCGGATTATTTCTTATCTTCTCGTCGCGCTCTATTTCTTTCTTGACGTACTCTCGCTTTTGTTTGCCTGTCTGCTTCTGCATTTCAGAAAGAAGCATCGTTTCTGATAGACGGTACTTATCCGCTATCTTACGAATGTATAACTCCTGCTTTATTGCATCAGGTATCTTTGCGATCGACTCGACAATGGAGCGGATAGAACGCGCAGAACTCTCCGGTGAAGCGAAGCCACCCTGCTCTGCAAGTATCTGTGCTTTTGTCTCAATGAATGACGTGCGATTAATAAGCTGGCGTTCAAATCCTTCCTTGCCTTCTTTCTGGACGAATGAATCCGGGTCTTCGCCTTGCGGAAGAACAATTGACCCCACATCAAACCCTGCAGCAAGAGCAAGCTCAATGCCGCGAAGCGCAGCGTTCTTACCGGCAAGGTCAGCGTCAAAGAGAAGAACAATGTTACGTGTGTAGCGACGCAGTAAATTCAGTTGCTCAACCGTCAGCGATGTGCCTGATGCAGCTATTGCTGTCTCGAATCCTGCCTGATGAAGTGCAATGACATCTGCATATCCTTCGACAAGTAATGCGTAGTCTGCTTTGCGGATTGCATCCTTCGCTTGAAAAAGTCCGTAGAGAACATTTGACTTGTGATAAAGCGACGTCTCCGGCGAGTTCACATACTTGGCAAGCGTTTGTGCTTGCGGATGCGACGGGAGAATGCGTCCGCCGAAAGCGATGATGCGTCCTGTCGGATTAAAGATCGGGAAGATGATACGGTCGCGGAAGCGTTCGTAGTGATCGCCGTTATCACTCTTCGAGATTATCCCTGCACCAAGATACGGAGCCATGTTGTCGCCGAGTGTGGAGATAAATCCTTTATCGGGTGCATAGCCAACGCCAAACTTCTTGAGTATCTCTTCACCGAAACCTCTATCGGTAAGATATTTCAGCGGTACTATGCCTGCATCGGAACGAAGTGTGCGGTAGCAATACGCGGCGAACTCGCGGCATGCATTAAGTATCGGCTCGTTTTTATCAGCCGCTTCTTTGGTGCCCTGCGTATTGCGCTCGTACTCTATGTTTGCAGCTTTGGCAAGTTTCTCGAGTGTCTCAACAAATGTAAGTCCTTCGAGCTTCATCACAAAGGAGTACACATCCCCTGCTTCGCCGCAGCCGAAACACTTGAAGATGCCTTTATCTTCGAGGACGTTGAAGGATGGGGTCTTCTCGTTATGGAATGGGCAGAGTCCGAGGTAGTTGCGTCCGCGTTTGCGGAGCTGGACGTGTTCGCTGACGACATCAACGATGTTCGTCGCGTCCCGTACCCGTTCAACTATATCGTCGGAAGTTCGCATTGGGTTGAAAGAAACAAAAAATCCGCACCATTTGGTACGGATTTTTATACGTTAACTTCGTAAAATCTACGGGTTATTTTACTTCTTCTTCCAACGGGATTTTGACAATCAATTCTCCGTCTTTGAAGCTTGTTTCGTACTTTATAAGTGGTTTCTTTGAAGGACCTCCTGTTACCGCACCGTTTAGATCGTAAGTACTTCCATGACACGGGCAACCCAGGAACGGCGTCTCGTCGTCTTTTGGTTTTTCGGGGTCTTCATGCATCTTGAGCGATACCTTGCATCCCTTATGGGTACACTTAATATCAACTGCAATGAATTCATCCTCGCCAATACGACCAACGAGCAAGTTCTTATCAATATCCTCTATCTCAAGGTTATACATACCGCCGATCTCTTTGAGTTCGGGGGTATCTTCCAGGCGCAAGGGTATTTCACGGATGCCGCCAGCGGCGATGCGCGAAGATGCTTTTGCCGAGGGTATCGTTAAGCTACCGAGAACGCTCGAACCTGCAATGACTGCAAATCCTGCAAGTCCGGCTTTCTCTAAAAACTCTCTTCTATCCATGTTTGGGTATGAGTTAGTTCATTAATGCCATCAGGCGGTAGTAAGCATCTTTTGCAAGCGTATAGTTCGGCTCAAGCTCAAGTGCTCCTTGATACTCTTCGAGTGCTTCGAACCAATCGCCGCGACGCTCAAGGATACGACCAAGATTGTAATGCGGAAAGTGTGGCGTTGCATAACGCTCTGCTTTCATCGCAAGCTCAAGGTACGGTATCGCTTCATCGGTATCGCCGCGCTGAATAAGGTAGGCGCCGATGTCGTTGTACGGATT
>JAYUZC010000030.1:0-3040 GCA_043752045.1 Bacteroidota bacterium
CTCAATCCCACATGATAAACGTACAAGCCCGTCGGTAATGCCAAGCTCTACGCGCCGTTCAGCAGGGACACTCCCGTGAGTCATTGTAACGGGGTGACAGATAAGTGACTCAACTCCGCCTAAACTTTCGCCGAGTGTGAATACTTCAAGCGCGGCTGCAAATCGCTTTGCATTTTCTTTACTGCCTGTTTCAAATGAAAGCATTCCGCCAAAACCGCGTGCTTGCTTTTTTGCAAGTTCATGCTGCGGGTGGCTTGCTAAGCCGGGGTAATAAACAGCTTTTGCCTTCGGATGCTTTGAAAGGAAATCAGCAACAACGATTGCATTTGCATTATGAGCATCCATGCGCAGTGCAAGCGTTTTTACAGAGCGAAGCAAGAGCCATGAATCCATCGGTCCCTGCACTGCACCTGCAGAGTTTTGGTAAAACTTTATCTTTTCTGCAATCGCAGCATCGCTTGTCACTACTACACCACCTACAAGATCGGAGTGACCACCGATGTATTTCGTCACCGAATGCACAACGATGTCAATCCCCAAATCAAGGGGATTTTGGAAATAAGGAGACATGAACGTATTATCTACAATGGTAGTAAGCCCTTTACTTTTTGCAAACTTCGCAAGCTCGCTAAGGTCAACCAAATTCATCATCGGGTTCGTCGGCGTCTCGGCATAGATGAGCTTCGTATTTGGTCGCACTTCCGCTTCGATATTAACTTCCTTGTGCATATCAATATAGCTGAACTCAATGCCGTACTCAGAGAGGATACGAGAAAAATACCGATACGAACCGCCATACATATCGCTGCCTGCAATGACATGATCGCCTGACTTCACAAGCGAGAGTGCCGCCGCAATCGCTGACATACCGCTTGCGAATGCGTAGCCGAACTTGCCATTCTCAAGAGCGGCTATGTTCCGCTCAAAGGCAAGGCGAGTAGGGTTAATAGTGCGAGCGTAATCGAACTGAACTTCCCCGCCAAGTTCCTTCTGGGCGTAAGTTGATGTCTGAAAAATTGGGACGGTCACCGCACCTGTCACTTGCTCCGGCTCCTGACCTACATGTATAGCTTTCGTGCGAAATCCTGACATAATTTGAAATATATTTTGTCAGTAAACAATGAGTTACAGAGAGTGATTCAAAAGAGGTCAAAATCCTTCTCCATGTAACTTTGCCACCCGAATGCACGTTAATAATGTATAGAATCTTCATGAAAAGACTGGGTCTATATGGGTTTGTTTTGTGTGTTGTGCTTTCTGCATCGGTCAGTATGGCACAGCTTACCGCGCCGCTTCCTGCAAGCGGTGGCAAGACCGAACAACCCGACGATTCGCTTATTATCTTCGAGCCGGTACAGCCACTTATTGACCTTACCTTACGTGACCTCAATTCCCGTCCCAACTCATGGGGATTTGCAGGTTCGATCACTGATTATGGGTTTGGTCTTGGTCTATACTACCGACATGCAATGAACCCTGTTGGTGCATTTATAGCTCGGCTTGATGTCAGCGGTGCTAAAGGAAGCAAAGAGTTTGGTTTCTCTAATGAAGTAAAGATCAATCGCATTTTTGTAGTCCCATTCACATTTGGCGGAGAATATCGATTGTTCTCTTCAATACTTACAGAGGGTTTTCGTCCATTTATTACAGCAGGAGGCGGACCGGTATTCGTCATGACAAATGATGGACAAAAAGAATATTTCTCGGCACTCTTCGATCCAAAGTTTGATATTACCTATGCCGGCTATATGGGTTTTGGCTCATATTTTGGCTCAGATCCGACAACCTCCTTCAGTGCTAGCATCCGCTATTCAATTATCCCCTATCCAAAAGGCATTCAAAGCACATTAAACTCGCGCCTTACAGACTTCAGTGCGGTATCTTTATCTGTAAGCTACGGGTTTAATTGGTAAAATCATTGTGTCAAGTAATAACTACAAAGGAATGCTGGTCATAAAAAAAGGCAGACATTGCTGTCTGCCCCTTACTTACCATGAGAAGTGCAGCGTGATGGCCTGCACAACGCACACTTTTTTACGGACGGCTTACTTTCACGCTGAACGTGCCTGCCGGTGTTTGGTTTGCGCCTGTTTGATTGTAGAAACGAACCGTTACCGTATTCGCTGCTGATACCCATGCTTGATACCATGCCATGCCTGCGGGCATTGCGGCGTTATCAATTCCGAGTGAAACAACATCACCGCTTACTGCGCCTGTGACGGGGATCGTTTGATCATCGGTTGCGCCTGATGCTGTGTTGTTAAAATTGAGCGCCGCCGAAACAGTTACTGTGCTCCGCCATGACATTGCGCCCGTTGAAGCATCAACCTCAAGTGCGCTTGTTGACGGTGTATAATCTGTCGGCATTGATGCAGGGAGCGTATAAATAATATTACCGCTTGTTTGTGATACACTTGCGCGGAAGCCGCTATAGTATTGATTCGCCGCAGGGAATGTCCCCGCCGCTGCATTTGCTGGTGAATACATGCGTAACTCCGAAGCATTGCTTTGTGCAGTGCCGTCATTATTTCCAAGCCAGAGATTCACATTGCCGATGAATGCGGTACGGTTAGCACTAACGGTTGCATCAAATGAGCCGGAGATATTACCGCCAAGGAAGCCCATTGACTCCGAGCCGTTCAAGGTCAATTCGTTACCGCCAAGAATAATAGTGTTCTGTGCCGCAGAACCAATCGTGTTCGTACCGCCGCTTACGATCGATGAGCCAATACCATCGGCTGTGTTTTGCCCGCCACAGAGAATAGCAGAGTATGATCCTCGTGCTTTATTGTTATATCCGCCACCGATGAAATTATATCCAACTTGTCCCGATAGTGGAGATACATTGTTAAGCCGTCCACCTGCGATAGTATTGTAACCACCAAAATTTACCGTACCCCCGATCGCTGTGTTTTCTGCACCACCTGCAATGACGTTGAATCCCGTCGTCACACCGGTACCACCGGCAACAACATTCCCTGAGCCACCACCGACGGTATTCCCTCCTGAAAAGAGTGCCGCCGAACCGACCGCTGCATTA
>JAYUZC010000031.1:0-3027 GCA_043752045.1 Bacteroidota bacterium
ACTTTATACGTCTCAATGAACATGAAACGCTATTTTAGTTTATTTGCAGCAATTTTTACATGCGCAGCTACTCTCTTTCTCACCGAAGCCGCCCTCGCGCAGCCGGGAAAGATAACCGCAAAGGTCGTTGATGCCAAGACTGGCGAGCCAGTCTTTAAGGCAACGGTAAAGATCGTGGAGACCAAGCAAGGCGCATTCACAAAAGATAATGGTGTTGCCACAATTATCAACATTAATCCTGGTCAAAATTATACAGTTGTTGCTACCTTTGCTGGCTACGAGCCAAGAACGGTCAGTGGTGTGAAGGTATCTTCAAATCTCACGACTAATCTGGATTTTAAGCTCTCAACAACCATGCAAAAAGAAATTATTGTTGAGGCGAGACCTATCGTTGATAAATCTGAAACGAAACAAGGCGCACGTTTTGATTCTTCTTCTATTACGAATGTCCCGGGTCGAAGAAGCCTAAACGAGCTTGTAACACTTACTCCCGGAGTAGTTGCAGAAGGGGCGGGAGTTACAATTGCTGGTGCGAGAAGCACCTCCAATTCGACACGTATGGGAGGTGTTGAAATTACGGATATTGTTGATGGTGGCACTAACTCTATTCAAAGCAATGTATCTACATTTGCAGTCTCAGAGTTAAACGTTACTACATCAGGTGCCGATGCTTCTAAAGGTGGTGCAACCGGTGGATATATTGAATCAAACACAAAAAATGGCGGTGCTAATTTTGAATTTTTAGCTCATTACCGTCAAGAAATTCCTGCACTCTTCGGTTCATCAAGCAATGGGTTTGACCAAATGCCGACGGGAAGCAAGACACTTGAAGTTGCACTTGGCGGACCAATTACAGAAGACATAAAGTATTTTATTACAGCAAAAGGTACACTCGCTGATTATGCTGGTGCCGGTTTGAATGTTACTGACCCATACGGTAATAACCTTGGGCAGATTGATCATACAAAACTCTATGGAAGAGCAATAACTGCAAATTTAGCATTTAATGATGTGTTCGGTTTCCGAGTTTCTGCTGACGCTATCCTAGCTTCTGAAAGCCGCCAATTTGCAACAGCCGGAAGTGCATTGAGCGGTATTTTTACGTACGGCGATATGACGCAGTTGCCTGGCAGAAACAACTTTAACAATCTTTTCACCCTCAAGGGGACAAAACAAATTGGTGATGGTATTCTCGAAGTTACAGGCGGTCTTGAAACTGTTAATGAACGTTACGGTAAATATGACCAAGAAGTCGGCGCGAGTATCCTTACTCCTTATAAGATATATGTTCCCGAAGATAACTATAGCTATGATGATATTACAGGGGAGATAAGTGAAGGCTCTGATGGTATAATGGATAACTATACACCTGTCAGCAAACAAATTCCTGATCCGCAAAACCCCGCGAACGCACTCAATCTCACCGGAGCAGGGTTAAACCCGTTTACGGGAAAGATCGAAGGTGGTGCACAGCGATTCACAACCAATAACCCTTATGGTTTGCTCAACGCATTCTATTCCGCAGGCAATCCGGCTGGCTATTATGAGGATACTCGTCAGAGAATTCAGATCGATGCAAAATTTGCACAGCAAATTGGTGAACATCTTGTGAGTGCGGGTTTTGAAACACAGTTACATCATATCACAACATTCTCCAACGATCAACCATGGGATGCAAATCCATTCCAGGATGTATTTGATGTAAACCCTTACACAGCAGCTATCTATATTATTGATAAGATGGAATTTGCTGATATCACATTTAATCCAAGTTTACGCTTTGATCTCTATGACCCTGCAAATAGCACTGCTCTTGTCAACCCGTTTGACCCCTACGAGATTGATCCTGACGGTAAGGTAGTCTATTCTTTCGCCAAAGCAGATGTTCAAACACAGTTAAGCCCGCGTTTAGGTATCACGTATGCCATCAGCGAGATGACGACATTCAACTTTAATTATGGTCTGTATTTCAAACAGCCACTTATGAATGAAGTACTGACAAATACAGGTGGTGATTTTTATAAAGTACTTCAGCGTGGAAATCAGATCATAGGTAATGGTAATCTGAAAGCCGAACGATCAACCGATATCGTCGTTGGTTTTACAACTGCACTCAACGATATTCTCGCAATGACGATTCAAGGTATATATAGGGACCTTCGCAATCAGTCAGGTCTGCTTCGTATCTCAAGCCCGAATTTAGCAACTGGATACACTCTCTATATTGATGACCAGTATGGAAACTCAAAAAGTCTTATGCTTTCTTTTGATAAGAGGATGCGTGATAACTATGCGATACGCTTTAACTATACATTCTCATCTGCGAAAGGAACATCATCATCAGCAACAGAGAATTATAATCGTCTGATCAACCCTCCGGCTGGTGAAGAAACAGCCGTTCTTCCGCTTCAACCATACCCGCTTGGCTATGACAGACCGCATGTTGCTCAGTTGATATTTAATCTTGCATGGCAAAAGAATGAAGGACCGGAGCTTTTTGGTGCTAAACTTTTAGAGCTTTTCAATCTCTCTTTCACAACGGAATATCGTTCTGGTACTCCTTATACACCTGAAGATATCCGCGGTAATCAAGCAGGTGAGTTCAATAGTGCTCGTCAGCCCTCATATTTTCAAACGAATGCGTCGCTTTCACGCACTATACCTCTTTCTGATATTTTCGGTGACGGAGCTGGTTCGACGGCGATTGATCTCCAACTTGAAGTCTTGAACCTCTTTAATCGTACCGAAGCACTAGCTGTCTATGCTGCTACCGGACTCGGTGACGATGACGGACAGGGTGATGTCTATACCGGAACAGTTGTTTTTAAGAATGATCCTACAAATGCTGGCGGTGGACAACTTGATGCACTCGGTAACTTGAAGTATAATGCTCGTTGGGACCTTAATAAAGATGGGCAAGTTGACCTTTCCGAGCAGCAGAAAGGATTTTCCCAGTACCGTACAGATAATTATGCTCGCAGAACGAACTACCAAGTTCCGCTTCGTACGTTCTTCAACGTAACGTTT
>JAYUZC010000032.1:0-3019 GCA_043752045.1 Bacteroidota bacterium
TGTTGCTATAAATGATATTTCCTACACTTATTCCATCGGGTTGAGCAGGTATAAGGTTATATATCTTCTTCGTACCAAAGTTCATCTCATACATGCTCCAATATGAATAGGATGTGCCTGCTATCTCTTCTTCATTGTATGCATCGAAGGAGAGCTTATCATTATTTTTATTCGGCGACCAACTCATAACATCAGGATATTGAATTGTCTCAATACCATTACCATCCCCACCCTCTACAGCCAATTCATACTTTGAGATAGTATTTCCATCAAAGATATAGATATTGGGGTCTTGTGAATAGTCTGAACTCAACGCCACATAACTTTCATCAGGTGCAACGGCTGCATTCCATAGATCACCTGTTTCTTGTATCTTCAAATTCGGGAAGTAACGTACTTCGCCTGTTGCCGCTATGATATAGTTAAGGAAACCATCTTGGTTGACAAACCAAATATTTGCACCGCTTCTGGGTGTGGTAAGTTGGGCTTTGCTTCCATCATTTGAGACACGGGCAGTTGCAGCAGGATCATTGAAAAGGAGTGGTGTTGCAGTAACTGTATCAAGGAATCCAATTGAGCCGTCTGCTGTCAAAAATGCTATGTGATCTGTACCCCCAGTTTGTGCCGGAACATCATTCTGATTATTATTCGTAGGTGCACCGCCGATACCAACGGCTGCAAAGCTGCTTTGCACAGTCGATAACTCACTACCAGAACCGAAGAGATCCGTCGCTGCTTTTTCACAGGCAAGTCGGCAGTCAATGAACTGGCTATTGCGTGTCATGTAGTTCTGCAATGCACGATAGTATATCTTTGCGGTCTTGTCACGACCAATAGCATTGATGATAAGTGCTGCAGCTTTATTAGGAATTCCGCTATTGATATGAACTCCGCCATTATCTTGCTCTGCCGTGAGCTGCTTAAACTCATTCATATGTGCCGGCTGCTTTGCAAGACCTGTCGGATTGTTCGGGTTTTCAAGGTCACGAAGACATGTGCCCTTCCCGGGTTTCATAACATCTTCACCAAGTTTGAGATTGATCGGATCGACCATCACGCCGAAAATATCAGCGCATGATTCATTCAGCGCACCGGGTTGAAACTCATAGACAAGATTTGCAGTGTTCTCAATAACGCCATGCGTCATTTCATGCGCAGCTACATCAAGTCCGCCTGCAAGCGGCTTAAAATCTGAGGCTCCATCACCATAAATCATCAGCTTCCCTGTCCAGAACGCATTGTCCATGGCAGTGCCGCCATCAGTTGCATGGATGATACTAATGATAACTGAATTTTTATCATCGATCGCCTTACGTCCGAATGTATTTACATAGTAGTCATAACATATCTTCATGTTCGCATGAGCACTGACACCAGCTTTATCATTCCATGAGTTATTAGAAGATGTTACATGGAAGAGGTCTGCTTCACGAGTCAGGTCTTTGTTATTAAGTGAGAGCGTCATCGCTCCGCCTTCAGGTGAATTCGGTAGCTGTGATTTTCCTCCATCAAAGTTTGGCAGATCCCAAAGCGAGTAGTACTGACCATCAGAATGCTGATAAGTACGCATTGACTTCGACTGATTGTTTAAGTCAGTGCCTGTTGCATTTGTAAACCCTGCAAGAGGCATCGATGCGCTTGCCGCTGGTGAAGAGAACGTACCAACCTTCGTGATGGATGTTTTATGGTCGCGAGGTGTAAGCGAACAGAATGCTTCGATAGAACGTATTACTTCACCATTCTTAGCATCTACAACATAGATATACCGCTCATAGATATTTGGAAAAACATCAACTTCATAAGTAAGGCGCATACTTTTTCCTTCGGGGAAGAATACGAGCTTTGCCGATGGTGATGGTATCTTGAGCATAACAGCTGCATCCCCTGTTACCGGAGCCCAACGCTCCTTTGCTTTCAAATCATTTGTTACATTGGCAATAGCAATTTGCGATGAAATAGAAGGAAGCGCAGATAATCCTTTTGCAGGAGAAGGTTCATACGTGCCATTGATCGTTGTAATCTCCCCATCAGTATCAAAATGCACATACAGATCGCGATTCCAAACAGGCACACCTTTATACATCTGTGCATAACGAACGTGGCGTAAACCAAGCTCGTCACGAGTATCGCTCATTACTGAAAGCTCGCTCTTCGGGTCGTTGAGCTTAAGGACAGGTGCAAGCCCAGTGAGCACATCAAGGGTAGCCGGTTTAACTGATTGCACTTCCTGTGATGACTTTTGATGCGGACGAGCGCGCCACATCCAGTTGACCGTGCCGTTACTCGAACGCAAAACTTTCCAGAGTCCTTGCGTTCTCGAGGTTGTGCTCTTTTCTATTTGAATCGTCTCATGACGTTCGATCGGCATTGCCTGCTTTGGAGAAAATGTCTTATGGACAGAATGATCGGTCAGCTTCTTGCCCATCGTCTTTGCTCGGAAGTTATTCCAGTCTGAAAGTGCCGGTATCTTCGAGACGTCAAGTCCTTTGCGAGTTCGTGGATCGGTGTTTGCTTTTTGCGCGAATACATTCGCTGCCAGAGAAAGTGTGATAAGTACAACTGCGAATATTTTTTTCATGGTCGTTTATTTCGTCCGTCGTTGAATGTAGTTGGTAAGTAAATCGTAAAAACTTTGAAATACAGACGGTGGTGTTACCTCTGTATTTCCCCATTTGATACTATGGATCATGCTTCCAGAATCAAGCTGAATGACGGTTGTCATGTTGCCCGGGGTCGAAAACTCCGTCGAGCGAAATCTCGCTTCGTCGAGATAGCGGAAAAAGAATGACGCTGAGTCAGATGTAGTAGTAAAAAGATCGGTTACTTTTTTCTCTTCAGCGGGCATTTGTAACCACTTTGTGACTTTACCTTCTGATGTAATACTAAAGCCGTTGTATGCCCCCGAAACACCGCCACCTCGAGAGATAGAGATGGTCTTTGTCGCGGAAGTAGTTGAAGAATTAGAAGAGCCGCACCCGCTAAAAGCGACAACAGCAAGAAGTAGTGGTAGTAGGCGTTT